>NZ_VPCW01000033.1:0-26308 GCF_013418015.1 Acinetobacter sp. YH12211 | reverse complement strand
TAAACATCGTTCGATTGCTGGTTTTTTAGCAGGCGTATTTTCTTCACTATGTGCGTATCAACTTTGCCAAAAGAATAAGCCTAAAATTCATGTGATTAAATCTTTGGCTTATCCGTAACTGGGGTTAGTATACTAACTAAAGATGTGTGTGAACTCGCTTATGCCAAATACAAACCCCAATAAAAGAAATATTTATAAAGATGCAGAACATCCATTCGCACAATTTATTCGAATTATTGGCAAAGGCAAAACAGGCGCACGTTCACTGACCTATGACGAGGCCTATCAAGCTTTTTCTATGATTTTGCGCAATGAAGTGTTGGATGTGCAATTGGGTGCTTTTTTAATGTTGCTGCGTGTGAAGGAAGAATCTGTAGAGGAGTTGGCAGGTTTTGTACAAGCTACCCGTGATCAACTGCAATTTAAACCGCTTCAGGTCGATTTAGACTGGTCATCTTATGCAGGTAAACGCAGACATTATCCGTGGTTTTTATTGGCAGCGCTGACTTTAGCAAAACATAACTATAAAGTGGTGATGCATGGTGCTTGTGGGCATACCATCAACCGTTTATATACCGAACAAGCACTGCAATATTTAGATTATCCAATTTGCCAAAATGACCTAGACGTTGAACAGCAATTGGCACAGCGTAATTTTGCTTACTTACCATTGGATGTTATTTCACCGATTTTGAGTGAGTTGATTAATTTACGCAATGTGATGGGTTTACGTTCACCCATTCATACCCTTGCCCGTTTAATCAACCCTTTTAATGCCAAAGCCACCATGCAGGCGATTTTTCACCCTGCCTATCGCAGTTCACATCAACAAGCCGCATTTCAGCTGGGTTATCAAAACAGTGCAGTGATTAAAGGCGAAGGTGGCGAGTTTGAACGCAACCCCGATGCCAAAACTTTAATTTGTGGCATCAAAAATGGCGCTTTATATGAACACGAACTGCCTAAACTGACCGATAACCGCAGCCCTATAGAAGAAGAACTGGATTTGGCAATATTTAAAGCCGTCTGGCTAGATCAGCAAACTCATGAGTATGGTGAAGTCGCCATTACCGAAACCATAGGTATCGCTTTATATACCATGGGCGTTTGTGATGATTATGCTGTAGCGATGCAAAACGCACAGCAGCTTTGGCAAAATCGTCACAACTAAAACGTCATTGAAAATACAAAAAAAGACACCCATCTCAGGTGTCTTTTTTTGTATTTTCAATTTTTCTGAAAGCTTTCTTACATCATTTAAACAAAACGAATCGGTTTAAATTCTTCATGCTTGTGATGATCGTCATCACACTGCTCGCCTTCTTCTTTAGTGCCACGGTCAATATAACCACTACGCTCAGTTTCAGGCAGGTTTTTCATTTCCCACGCATATACTGCTTGCATACAAATTTGACGTTGCTCTTGGGTCAGCGCAACACCGTTTGGCCACTTGCCAATTTCAATTGCCGTTTTTAAACGTCCAACAATTTCAGGATCGAGTACGGCAAGCATTTGTTCAATATTCATCATTCATCCTGCTGTTGCATTGATTCAAAATCTTGATTCCACCCTAACTTAGTACGACAAGCCATATAGAAGTCATAACCTGGTGGATGTAATAAATTTAATTTATAAGGATGTTTGCGGATATGCAAACTATCTCCAACATTTAATGAAACACTATGTTGACCATCGGCACTGACCATCGGCAACACACGGTTTTCACGAATATTGATTTTAATTTCACTGTGTCCACCCACTACAATTGGGCGTGAAGACAAGGTATGAGGATGCATAGGCACCAATGCAATTGCATCCATGCTCGGATGCACAATTGGGCCACCGCCTGACAAGGCATAAGCCGTTGAACCTGTTGGGGTCGAAACGATTAAACCATCACTGTGCTGACGATAGACATATTGCCCATCAATATTCAGTTCAAAGTCAATCATGTGAACCGACTTACCCGAATGTAGCACCACATCATTTAAGGCAATCGCTTCATAAATGATTTCACCTTTAGAGCGCACTTCCATTTCCAATAAAAAACGACGGTCTGACTGAAAATGTCCTTGCAAAACCTGATCGAGTTTAAAGATTACTTCTGTCGGTTTAATATCGGTTAAAAAGCCTAAACGCCCACGGTTCACACCAATTACAGGGGTATTGTATTTAACCAAAGCGCGCGCTGCGTGCAGCAATGAACCATCCCCCCCCACCACAATCACCAAATCGACCACTTCGCCTAATAAAGCACGGCTGACTGTTTGGGTGTTGTTATAAGGTACAAGTTGAGCAGTGTCAGAATCAAAAACGGGATGCAAACCCAATCCTAAAATATGGTCGTGAATCAGACATAATGTTTCTACGACAGAATATTTGTCTGGACGGCCAATCAGTCCAATGTTCCGAAAGTTCTTATGTGAAATTTGCACCTGCGATATCGCTCCGCTACGATTCGACGCCTATCATAGCACTAACCTAGTTGATTTAAAAAAACTTTAAAACTACATTTCTGCTCAATTTTATGACGATATTTTCCCTTCAGTCACAGATTAATTATTGCAAATTCAGTAAAAGCTTCGCATGATTAGCAAAATTTATCAGGATCTTATCGCGATTTATGAAGTCTGAGCGTGGCATAGGCATAATTGCATTACTATTTTGCATCATCGTTATTGGTGGATTTATTGCATTTAGTATCTACTTGATTCGTCTGGATAATATTGTCAGAGACAAATTTGAAGGACAGCGTTGGGATATTCCAGCCAAGGTTTTTGCACGCCCGTTAGAAGTGTATAGCAATGCACCTGTCAGCCAGACCGACTTTACTCAAGAACTGAAACTGCTTGGCTATAAAAATACAGATAATTATGCTAAATCAGGCAGTTATGTCAGCGATGGTAATACTTTATTTGTGCATACCCGTGGTTTTGACTTTGGAGACAGTGTCGAACCTGAACAGGTTTTAAAAGTCAGTTTTGCCAACAATCAAATTAGTGAAGTGAGCGCCACCAAACCATCTAATACAGGTATTGCACGTTTAGAACCGATGTTGATTGGCGGAATTTATCCACAGCACAATGAAGATCGTGTGCTGATTAAACTGAATAAAGTACCTAAACCGCTGATTGAAGCCCTTATTGCCACTGAAGATCGTAATTTCTATCAACATCACGGCGTTTCAATTCGTGGTACTGCACGTGCTATTGTCAGCAACGTCACTGGTGGCAAACGTCAGGGTGGTTCTACCCTTACGCAGCAATTGGTGAAAAACTTTTATTTAAGCCCAGAACGCACCTTAAAACGTAAGGCCAATGAAGCACTCATGGCCATGCTGATTGAACTACATTACAGCAAAGATGAAATCTTAGAAGCCTATTTAAATGAGGTGAATTTAGGTCAAAACGGTAACTATTCTATTAATGGTTATGGTCTAGCTTCACAGTTTTATTTTGGTATGCCGTTGCGTGAGCTAAACATTTCACAACAAGCCTTTTTGGTCGGTTTGGTACAAGGTCCATCATTATATAATCCTTGGCGCAACCCTGAAGCTGCCAAAAAACGTCGTGACATTGTACTAAACAATATGTTGGTGATGGGTTATTTAAACCAAGAACAATATGAAAAAGAAACTGCGCGTCCCTTAAATGTCATTACAAAACCGACCATTGGCCCTGCCCGTTTCCCTGACTTTTTAGATATTGTCCGCCGTCAATTACGTACTGAATATCAAGAAGGAGATTTGACCAATCAGGGTTTGCGTATCTTCACGACGCTTGATCCGATTGCACAAACCAACGTACAAAATGCTTTTAAAGCATCGGTTGAGCGTTTAAGCAAAGCCAATCCAAAGCGTTTAAAAGAATTACAAGGCGCGGTGCTAATTTCTCATCCTGAAAATGGCGAGTTAGTGGCAGCGGTAGGTTCTACGCAAGATTTTACGGGTTTTAACCGTGCCTTGGATGCCAAACGTCAAGTTGGCTCACTGCTCAAACCAATTATTTATTTAAGTGCGATTGAGTCTGGTCGATATAACTGGGCAAGTCCTGTAGAAGACAGCCAAATCAGCATCCCAATTGATGGTAAATCTTGGACACCACGTAATTATAGCGGCAGCGATCATGGGATTGTGTCTATGTCACAAGCCCTATCTCAGTCTTATAACCTATCTGCAGTTCGTTTGGGACAGGAGTTTGGATTATCTACCTTCCGTAATCACCTCATTAAATTTGGTGTACCAAGTGATGCGGTTCCGCAATATCCATCTATTTTCTTGGGTGCAGTAGATTTATCGCCTATGCAGGTGATGGATATTTATGGCAACTTTGCCACTGGTGGTTTTAAATATCCGACCAAAGCGATTCGCACCGTAGTCGATGCCAATGGACGTTTACTGGATCGTTATGGTTTAACCGTACAACAAACCATTGATCCTTCTGCCGCCTATATTTTGAATTATGGCTTACAGCAAGTGATGAGTTCTGGTACAGGTCGTTCAGCTTACAATAGCTTATCGACAGATTTAAAATTGGCAGGCAAATCAGGTACAACCAATGATACTCGTGATTCATGGTTTGCGGGCTATTCAGGCAATTATTTAGCCGTTGTATGGCTTGGTTTGGATGATAACAAAGTCACAGGCTTAACAGGCTCGTCTGGTGCTTTGCCTGTCTGGAGTAATGTGATGCAGCAATTGCGTCAAAAACCTGTCAACTTACGTCAGACCGAACAAATTCAATGGCATTGGATTGACCGCAGTTCTGGGCATTTATCTGCACAAGGCTGTGAAGGTGCGATGTATATTCCAGTGAATCGTAATAATGTACCGCGTCAGGCAACCGCATGTGGTTTTTCACACTATCAAGTTGAACCCGTTTACCAACCCGATACTGAAACTCAGCAAACAGCTCCTGAAACCAGTGACAGTATCGAAAATTATATCCGTGAAACTGAACCCGTAACAGATGACAATACCGATGGTCGTGTCATCTCAAGTGGCAGTTATATCAATTAAACTTGAGGATATCGATTGGTTACGCTTATGAAATTATCACGTTTAAGACAGGTTTTTTTCACCACATTCGCTATGGGTGCGATGGCAACGATTGTAGCTTGCCAGAGTTTACCTGAACCGCCTGCTCCTCAGCCTGTGCCTGAAAAACCTAAAACTGTGACGACACCAGAAGGTGTGGTGATTCGTCCTTATGAACGTGAAGAAATTAAGCGTCAATCGTTGCAAGTGGTGGTGCCACAACAAACCGTGCAACAAAAATTAGAGGATGGTCGTAGTTTGCCTGCTTTTCAAAAGTTGATGCAGCAAACCCAGACCGCTTATAAACAAGGTCAATTCAATCAGGCCGAAACAGCAGCTTTGCAAGCGCAGCGACTTGCCCCGCAAGCGGCTGAAACCTATTTATATTTGGCTTTAATTGCCAACCAAAAAAAGCAACCTGCCAATGCAGAAGCCTTGGCACGTCGTGGTTTAAGCTATGCACAAAGCGATGCCATGAAACGTCAATTGTGGTTAGTCATTCAAAAAGCAGCACAGCAACAAAATAATGCCAAAAGCCTTGCGCAAGCCCAACAAGCTTTGAAGGATTTGTAAGGACGATGATTTAATAAACTAAAAATCGCTGAGTGTAATTACATCAGCGATTTTTTATTTGTCAAACCAGAAATTCAAATAAAACGTACGCCTGCAATGCCATAGGCATGATGCTGCTCTGCCGTAGCAAAATCATCCTGAGTTAAGCCACCCAAAGCAAAAACAGGAATATCGACAAACTCAGCAATCTGTTGGAATTTTTCCCATCCTAAAGGTGTGGCATCATGATGCGTAGTAGTTGCTAAAACAGGGCTGAGCAAAATTGCTTCACAGCCAATTTGCTGTGCATGTTGTGCCGAAACAATGTCATGACATGCTGCAATATAACGCTGCCCGACTTTTAAATCGCCCTTTTGGAATTGCATTAGTTGCGATTGTTTCAAATGAATTGCTGCAATCGCGTGTTGCTGAATCGTATTTAATTGCTTCCACAATTCCAAATTGATAATCACTTGCCCCAGTTGCTCAATGCAATATTCTGACAATTCAACCTTGCAGGCAGCATTGGGCTCAACCCGCCAATACAGCAGTTTTTGCTTAGGCAAATTTGCTAAATGTTTTAAATCTTCACTGACTTTAATAGCCTGTTGCCACGCCAGTCGTTGCACAATTGCACGATTGGCTTGCGGAAAATTCAGCTCTAAAAGTTGCGGACGGCTAAACCATGTCCAAGGCACTTGAATATCTTTTAATAAAGCCGCAGGTACAGCAGCCTGAAAAATATGCAGATTGACAATCACATCATCATATTCATGGCAAATAATATCAAAGGCATGCCAATGCTGTATGCCAATACCAACTTCTTCAAACACCTCACGGCGGCAGGCATCTACAGGAGTTTCGCCTGCTTCCACTTTTCCACCAGGAAACTCGTGTTTATTGCCCTGATGTTGTTTGGCTTCGCGCCAACCCACTAACACTTTGTTTTGATGAAATAACAGCGCAATTGCCACATGAATATTTGGCTTGGACATGAACCCGTTTCCTTTTCTGCAATGTACGTTTAACTGCAAATTGTAGACTTTTATAAAATTAAAAAAAATCCGTTGACAGGTTTACATGATAATGATTATCATTTAAAACAATTCTTACACACCACGGAGTAACTCAAAATGAACGCCCCATTTAATTTATTTTCACTTCATTCAGACACTCAGCATGCCCTACCTATGTTACATTCAAATAACTTGTTTGCGCTAGGACGCGAAATTCGTATTTTGCATGCAGGCGAAGAATATCGTTTACGCTTAACCCGTAACAATCGTCTTATTCTCACAAAATAATTAAAATAATCAACACAATAATAAACGTGGAAACAGCAGTATGAATCAGCGCATACTGCTTTTAAGTTCTGACTTGTCTAATTTTAACTTGCTTCCTAAAACCAATCATATTTACAACTGGGCTTTAGGCAACAAAATACGCACTTTTAAACCACCTTGTTCAGCACGTGAAAATTCAATTTTTCCTGCATGCAACTCTATAATTTTCTTACAAATCGACAGTCCTAAACCAGAACCTTGAGCTTTACTGCCTAAAGCACGGTAAAAGCGTTCGCCCAAACGTGCCAAAACGTCATCAGTCACTGCATGACCATTGTCGGCGATGCAAATTTCCTGCATCAATTCATGCGGTTTCGCTTCAATCCAAATACGTCCTTGAGGTGCTGCATAACGCACTGCGTTGTCAATCAAGTTGCGCAGGCAGCTAAATAGCAATTCAGGATTGCCTTGCACTTGTATCGGTTGAATATCTGACTGAATCTGAATGGCTTTTTCCTGAATAAACGGCGTCAGACTTTGTAAAACTTCCTGCACCAAGTCTGCTATAGATACCGCACTTTTATTTAACGATGCCGCATCTGTCGGGTCTAAACGTGCCAATAACAGCAAATTTTCCAATACTTGTGTACCACGACTGACATCACGCTGAATTTGCTCTAAATCTTGTGCCAACTCAGGTTGTTGTTGGTATTTACGTTTTAGCACCTGCAAACGCAATTGAATGGCAGATAAAGGAGAGCGTAATTCATGCGAAGCATCTGCTGTAAATCGCTGTTCTGCAATTAAAGACTGCTCTACTCGCCCCAACAATTTATTCAATTGCTGCAGCATGGGTTGCAGTTCTTTCAATTCAGGTTGTGTGGGGATAATTGGCGTCAAATCATGTTGATTTTTTTCTGCAATTTGTTGGGAGAGTTGCTGAATCCGCTTAAATTGACGACCAATCATAAAATGCACAATGGCCCATTGCAGCAACCACAACAGCAATAAAATAGCGGCATAACCTAAACTGGTTGCAGCAATTTCCTTGAAGCGATATTTAAGCGGCTGCGCGACAATCACATGCAAGCCATCTTCCTCTGCCACATAGCTGCGCCAAATTTGTCCATCTTGCCAGTGAAATGAAAAACCATGCTCAGATACCACGGCAAGCTGAGACAAGTGAAGCTGAGAAATGTCATGTTCATCTTCAGAGGTAGTCAAAATCAGATCATCTAATCCCAATTGATAGGCAATATGAAATTGCTCACTCAACTCATCGACCTGATTGCCTGCATGGTCACGCAAGTCTGCTCGCAGCAACATATCGGCTATTTCATCCATAATGTCATCATGCACGCGCATGGTCTGATAACTGGCAACCGCCAATAATAAAATCAGGGCGAGTCCACCCGCCAAGACCGAACTTAAAACGGAGCTTTTAACCAGTTTGGACTGTAAAGAAATGACCTGTTTAGACATGCGGAGATCAAACTGAATTAGTTATCTTGCTGCATACGATAGCCTAAACCTCGGATGGTTTTAATGCGGCTACTGCCAATTTTTTTGCGTAATTGATAAATAAATACTTCAATCGCATTACTTTCAATTTCATCGCCCCATGCATATAAAGACTCTTCGAGCTGTTCACGAGTCACCACATGCTGCGGGTTTTGCATCAGTTTATGTAAAATCTGGAATTCCTTGGCCGTTAAATTGACCTGTTGATCATCCACTTTCACTTGTTTGCTTTGCGTATCTAAAACCAAGTTGGCAAATTCAAGCTGCTGTGTCGGATGACTTTGCGCACTGCGTAACTGACTGCGTACCCGCGCCGATAGTTCTTCAAGGCTAAACGGTTTGACCAAATAATCATTGGCACCTAAATCAAGTCCCTGTACCCGATCTTGAATACTATCGCGCGCAGTAATAAAAATAACAGGTGTGTCCTGTTGCTGCTGTCGTAAAGCGTGTAGAATTTCATCACCGCTATTTTTAGGCAACCCACGGTCTAACAACACACAATCATAATGATGCTGCTGAATCGCTAAAATGGCATGATCACCACGTTCAACCCAATCGACATTATAACCATCCATTTCCAGCCAAGTTTTTATACTTTCTGCTTGCGATACATCGTCTTCAGCCAAGAGTAAGCGCATATCTTCCTCTGTTATTTATGCTTCAAAATTTTATGATTTCAAAATACTTTACATGATAAAACCACATACACCTTACAGCGTATGTGGTTTTTGAGTGAAATCAGTTTTGTGTAGCAACTAATGCTGTTTTACACAGCGTAGATTTAGAAACGAACTTGATCCACATCTATTTCAATACGTTTTGTAGGCTTGTGATCAATATCCACTTCACCAATTAAGGTAACAGGCGTTTTGGCAGAAACTGCTTTGCCATTCCATAAGTCATCATCAATATCGACCGTAATAGTGCCTGTGTTATCACGGAACTGATATTTTTCATCACCAATAGATTTCACCACATAACCTTTTAACTGCACTTTGCTGTCATCTTTCAGGCTTAAAGCTTGTTTTACAGTTACATTTTGATGTAGTGCTTGGGTGTTAATGCTGTCGTTTGCCATGGTGATTGAAGCCATTGCCATTAAACCTGCCATCAACATTGCTTTCATTGTAAATTTCATTGCTTCACCTTTTTGTGTTGCTCATTTCGTTATGGTGATTAAAACAAAGCAAGATGAGCTGAATCTTAAGATTTCCATTTTTTAAAATTCATCGTAAAAAGTTTGAATCTGCTAATTTAATGGCACGACTCGCAACACTTCCTCTAAAGTGGTCATGCCTTCTAAAACTTTGCGTGCGCCTGCAATACGCAACGGTTCAATGCCCTCTTTTTTAGCTTGCTGACGTAATTCATTTAAATTGGCATTGGCACTGATGAGCTGTTTGGTGTCTAAACTTAAAGGCATAAACTCATAAATTCCGACCCGACCTTTATAGCCCGTTTGACGACATTCATCGCATCCGACAGGTTTAAACACTTGTGCAGGCATTTCCATAATGTAGTCAAAGGTCAAATGTTCCCAGTCTTTTTCATTTATTGAGCCTTCCTGCTTACAATGCGGACATAGCTTACGCACCAAACGCTGTGCCAAAACGCCTAAAATTGTGGCAGCAGTCAAAAATGGTTGCACGCCCAAATCATGCAAACGAGTCAAACTTGACGGCGCATCATTAGTATGCAGTGTCGATAAAACTAAATGCCCCGTCAGTGCCGCTTGAATCGCCATATTTGCGGTATCCTGATCTCGAATTTCTCCGACCATAATAATGTCAGGGTCTTGACGCATTAAGGCACGCACACCATCGGCAAAACCTAAATCAATTGCAGTATTCACCTGCATTTGGTTAAAACTCGGTTCTAACATTTCAATCGGGTCTTCAATGGTGCAGACATTGACTTCATCGGTAGCCAATTGCTTTAGCGATGAATACAGCGTGGTGGTTTTACCCGAACCTGTAGGGCCTGTAACCAAAATAATGCCGTGACTATGTGCAGTCAGGGCATGCCATTCATTCAACAAACGACTATCAAAACCCAATTGCTGAAAACTGCGTACCAATACTTCTGGGTCAAAAATACGCATCACCAGTTTTTCGCCAAACGCCGTTGGTAAGGTCGATAAACGCAGTTCAGTTTCTTGTCCTTTTGGAGTTCGGGTTTTTAAACGTCCATCTTGCGGTTTACGTTTTTCGGCTACATTCATACGCCCTAAAATTTTAATCCGTGAGATGACTGCGGTAAGCGTATTGGCAGGCATGTTATAGATGGTGTGCAACACGCCATCAATACGAAAACGTACTTTGCCTGTGTCTTTACGTGGTTCGAGGTGAATATCACTTGCGCCTTGTTCAAAGGCAAATTGCAGCACCCAATCCACCAACTTCACAATATGTTGATCATTGGCATCTGGGTTTTGGGTATCGCCCAATTGCAATAAAGCCTCGACCCCTTTATTTTCACGGTCATGTGCAGAAGATTTTTGTGATGAGTGTACTGCGCGACTCACTTGGTAATATTCGATCAAATAACGCTGTAATTGATCTGGGCTGAGTAAAACTCGCTGAATTTTTTTGGGCAATAAACTATGTTCTAAGTTGGCAACCCATTCTTTTTTATAAGGTTGATCTGTCGCAATTAACACCGCATCTGCAGTCACTTCCACCGCTAAAATACGGTTACGCAGTGCAAATTCCTGCGACATCACAGCTGTTAAAGCAGCAACATCGGCTTTTAACGGATCAATAATATAGAATGGCAAGCCTGATTTATCAGCCAGCCATTGGCATAAACGGTTTAAAGTTAAAGTGGTTTGGGGATGACTTTGATCGACCAAATTAAAGTTGGCAATCCATTGTAACGGATGCCATTTTAATTGATCACGTTGACGATGCGTGGTTTGTACCAAAGCCTGATCACGTTCGGTAATTTTACGATCTTTGACTAATTGTTCTAAGCACCAAGTACTGTCTATTTCAAAATTAAAATTCATTGTTATATGCCCCAAAATCTGGGTTTACTATAGCAGAGTTTGCTTTCAGGGCTGAATGACTTCTTTAATACAGTAATCTTGTATGGTTCGATTAAGCCATAATTTTAGAGTGAAAATAGATTCATAAATGGCGATAAACACAATTCAAATATATGATGTTTAAAATAACACCTTGTATTTGGAATGTTGCTGTG
The DNA here is from genome assembly GCF_013418015.1 of Acinetobacter sp. YH12211. NCBI lineage: Bacteria > Pseudomonadati > Pseudomonadota > Gammaproteobacteria > Moraxellales > Moraxellaceae > Acinetobacter > Acinetobacter sp. YH12211. The sequence continues at coordinate 14,713 of NZ_VPCW01000033.1, read as the reverse complement.
GATTTTCTGACTCCTCCATCTTTGGTTACAACCAATTTTCCCGAACTGCTCACCATGTTTGCAGCAGCACTTGGCTGTGGCTTACTGATTGGATTAGAGCGTGAACGCAGTAAAAAAAATGGACAACATCACCGTTTTGCAGGCGTACGTACCTTTGGAATTTGCGCATTATTAGGTGCCATTTGCTTCTTATTGGGCACGAGCATTGCCATTGTGGGTGCGTTGATTGTTGGGGGAATTGGCTTATATTCCCTCAAAAATCAAACGGAAGATGACCCCGGCGCTACCACCGAACTTGCCTTCGTGATGACCTATTTTATTGGTGCCTTGTGTTTATGGAATATTCCATTGGCAGCAGGTTTATCGGTTATTTTGACAGGTTTACTCATGACCAAGCACACCATGCATGGCATTGTCAGTCAGTGGATTACCGAAGCTGAACTACGTGATGGCTTGTTTTTACTGGCTTTGGTGTTAATTGCCTTGCCACTGACGCCTAATACTGCACTATGGGGCAATGTGCTTAATCCTTATGTGATTTTAAAATTATTGATTTTAATTCTAAGTGTGCAGGCTTTGGCGCATATCGCCAAGCGTTTACTCTCAAGCAGCAACGCCCTCATATTATCTGCAATTGCTTCAGGTTTTGTATCAAGCACCGCAACCATTGCCAGTTTAGGCATGGAAGTACGCGCAGGTCGTGGCGACGCACGTGCCAATGCAGGTGCAGCGCTGATGTCTTGCGTGGCAACTTTAGCGCAAATGTTGATTATTGTGGCGGGTGTCAATCTGGCGTGGTTTAAGCTGTTAATTATGCCCAGTCTGGCAGGCATTGGCATTTTAATTTTGGTCGGCGTATGCTTGCTTAAAAAACATAAAAGTACGGCAACGGCAAAGCCAGAAACCGATACCCGTATGTTTAGCCTTAAAGAAGCCGCAATTATTATGGCGACATTGACCGCAATTCAAGCGATGGTATACGGCTTGGAACAAACCCTTGGGGATGCAGGTTTAATCATTGGTACCCTGCTCGCCTCGTTATTTGAGGTTCATGCCGCAATTGCAACCGTGGTGATGCAAGGTCCACCGAGCCAGCAGGTACTTTTGTATGCCTTAATTTTAGGTGTGGTGGCACATGCGATTGCCAAATGCGTCAATGCCGCGCTCATTGGTGGTTTGCGCTTTGCACTGTATTTCGCCCCTGCCCAAATTCTGCACATGCTGGCGTTGGTGGCTATTTTATATATGCTGGTTTAATCGACAGCGATTAAAACAATTTTTAGGATATATACTGCGTGCTGATCAACACGGAAACTGACATCAAAATCTGCAAAATTCATGGTGTAAATTCGTTCAGCATCATCCTGATATGCAGGTCGTGGATCTAAAGACAAGACCTGTTCCAATTCCTGCACAATTTGTGGTTGCAATACGCCTGAGCCGAGTAACTGATTTTTTTGCGCTTCTGCTGTGTCCATCCATAGCACTGTTTTTCTTATGGGTTCATCTTGCGCATAACCACTTTGTGCATCAGGCACAGCATCTGAATATTGGATATAAGGTTTAATATCCAAAATAGGCGTGCCATGCAGTAAATCTGCCCCTGTCACATAAACTCGCAGTGACTTACCCACTTTTTTGACCTGTTTAAATTGCACCACAGACAAACCAATGGGTGCAGGTCGATACATGCTGCGCGTCGCAAACACACCTATTTTTTGATTACCACCCAAACGTGGCGGACGCACTTGTGCACGAAAACAGGGGTTTTGCTGTTTCTGTACGGTTGGATGAGCATCGGTTTGGTTTTTATTGTCGTGAAATTGCCAGATTAACCATAAGTGACTAAACGCTTCGATCCCTTCAAATGCCAACACATCGTTATAAGGCGCCTGCATTTCAATATACGATTCGACTTGTACCAGATTCGGTTGACGAGGAATACCAAATTTTTCTCGGTAGGGAGAGTGCATAAATCCGATTATTGGCATTTTTAGATCAGTCTTCATCACTTTTTCTGATAAGCTCAATTAAATATATTCAGTTTATAGAGAATGATTTTAGATTAGAATAGCAAGCTGTTCTAATTTGATAATTTATTGAGACCTTTAATGGCTGCTTTCAACGTCGAAAAGATTACTCACGTACACCACTGGAATGACACTTTATTCAGTTTTAAAACGACTCGCGATACCGCACTACGTTTTAAAAACGGTCAATTTGTGATGATTGGTCTGGAAGTAAATGGCAAGCCTTTAATGCGCGCTTACTCGATTGCCAGTGCTAACTATGAAGAAGAGCTAGAATTCTTCTCAATTAAAGTACCTGATGGCCCTTTAACGTCTATTTTACAAAAAGTAAAAGTGGGCGATGAATTGCTGGTTTCTAAAAAACCTACAGGCACTTTGGTACTGGATGATTTAAATCCTGGTAAAAACCTATACTTACTTTCTTCAGGTACAGGTCTAGCTCCATTTTTGGCAACCATCCGCGACCCTGAAACTTATGAACGCTTTGAAAAAGTGATTGTGGTTCACGGTACACGTTTCATTTCTGAATTGGCTTATCAAGATTTAATTCTAAATGAATTACCAAATCACGAGTTTTTCCAAGAACTTGGTATTCGTGAAAAACTGGTATATTACCCAACCGTTACACGTGAAGAATATCCAAACCAAGGACGTGTGACCACGGCAATTGAATCGGGTGAAATCTTTGAAAAAATTGGTTTACCACGTTTTAACCCTGAAACTGACCGTGCCATGTTATGTGGTAGCCCTGCATTCTTAAAAGATGTTGCAGCATTACTTGACCAACATGGTTTAAAAGAATCACCACGTATGGGTGAATTGGGCGATTACGTGATTGAACGTGCTTTCGTTGAAAAATAAAAGCTGTTGAATCTAAAAAAACCGAGCTAAATAGCTCGGTTTTTTGTCATTAGCATCAATTAACGTACACTGCGACCTTCTTGGTTAGCACGTCCTTCACAGTGTGCACCACCACCAATTACAAACCCACGCTCTGCCTGACATGAACCAATCATACGACCACTCGAATCATAAGTTGTCACTTTTGAAGCACAACCTGTCATCAAAATAGCCGCTGTTAATGCGATTAAACTAGAAATTTTCATTGTATTACCCCTCTAAAAAATTAGTCTTGTTGCAGTGAAATCTGCGAATTATTTGGTATGGTTGGCAATAAACCCGTGCGCTCATCTACTTTAGAATAGTTAATGCCTTGTATGTTGGCACCACCATAACACACAGCTTTAGCCCCCAAAATAAAGCCCTGTGTAGCGACACATGAACCAATCACTTGCCCTGCAGTATCATAAGTCACTACTTTAGAACTACAGCCAGCCAAAGCAATCAGGCTTGCTATAGAAAATAATTTAATTAGTTTCATTTAACCCTCAATTTAAAAAAAATTAAATATTATTCATCGTGTAAATTATTTTTAAATACATCAATTTATTTTTAATTTTAGTTATATATTATTTTTTGTAAATAGCAATTTGGAATAACTTATCGTTATTTTTACTTCAAATTTTAAAATTATTGCGACTACAAAAAATTAAAAGCACTCCATCTAAATCACTCAAATCAGATGGAGTGCTTTTTACGTTTATTCTTTATTCTGGTACATTCATTCTTCGTTCAGCCAAAGCTTGCTGAATCACATGATACCCCGCTGTTAAGCCCAAACTCGCCATAATCACGGCTACCACAAGATCTGGAATCAAACTACCCGTACCAAATACACCCACTGCCGCCAAAATAACTGCGAAATTACCAATCGCATCATTACGGCTACATAACCACACCGATTTCATATTCGAATCACCATCTCGAAATGCATATAAAATCAATGCAGTAACCACATTGGCTAATAAGGCGATGATCCCAATAATACCCATGGTTATGGCTTCAGGTGGAATACCCTGTATATAGGCATAGATAACCTTGCCCATCACCACCACACCAAACAAGGCCATCGTGATGCCTTTGACCAAAGCCACAGTAGCACGCCAATACAAACTTGCACTTAACACCGCAAGTGAAATCCCGTAATTGACAGCATCTCCAAAGAAATCCAGTGAATCTGCCCATAGGGATGATGAATGGGCATAGGCACCACCTATCAACTCGATAAAAAACATGCTGAGATTGATCACCAATGCAATCCATAACGCGGTTCTAAATTTACTATTCGGTTTGATTGGCGCAGGTTCATGACTACACGTACATGCCATAGACACACCTTCTTTCAAAATGAAACTGTTTCGATTATGCTCATTTAAAACTATAGACTTAGTCCAAGGTCAAGTATGGCACAATATTTAATTCATGAATTAGCTAAAAAAGTTGGAGTCAGCACAGATACAATTCGTTTTTATGAAAAGAAACACTTACTCACCCCAAGCTTTCGTGCCGAAAATAATTATCGCTATTACAACGATGAGGCACTCAAGCGTTTGATTTTTATTAAGCGTTGCCGTGCTTTAGATATGAACTTAAAAGAAATTGAAGCCTTAATTGAATTAGAAAAACAGCCGAAACAAAACTGCTGCGCTGTGAATGAATTGATTGATGAACATTTAAGGCATGTAGAAGATAAAATTGCCGAGTTGCAGCATTTTCAGCTACAACTTCAGCAACTTAGACAAGCCTGCACCACGCAAACAACCATTGATGATTGTCAGATTTTAAAGCGACTTGAAGCCGAATAATCGCTCTCTAAGCCTTTTGTAATGCAGTATTTACGTATCTAAAATTGGATTATAAACACTTCTGATTAACACGCTTCGATAGCTGCTCGGCAGTTTCCACACGTTCAGAATAACGATCTACCAAATATGCTGCTTGCCCGCGAGTCAGCAAAGTAAATTTATATAACTCTTCCATCACATCGACAATACGGTCGTAATAGCTAGACGCTTTCATGCGGCCATCTTCCTCAAACTCTAAAAAGGCTTTAGGAATAGAAGACTGATTGGGAATGGTGATCATCCGCATCCAACGTCCTAAAATACGCAATTGATTGACGCTGTTAAATGACTGCGACCCGCCACACACTTGCATTAAAGCAAGCGTTTTACCTTGTGTGGCACGAATTGCGCCCGCGGCAAGCGGAATCCAGTCAATTTGTGCTTTGAAAATCGAACTCATTGAACCATGACGTTCTGGGCTACACCAAACCATACCTTCTGCCCACGCCAACAATTCATGCAGCTCTTGAACTTTGGGATGTGAAGCATCGCCATCTTCAGGTAAAGGCAAACCTTTGGGATGGAAAATTTTTACCTCAGCGCCAAAGTGCTCCAAAATTCTACCCGCTTCCTGTACCGCCAAACGACTATAAGAACGCTCACGGTTTGAACCGTACATCAATAAAATACGTGGCGGATGGTTCAACGGCTTTGCCTGCACCTGTTCAAAACTTGGTGTAGGCAATAAATCTAAATCAATATTGGGTAATACCATGCTGCATACTCTTAAAACTAAAATGGGCAACGCATGCCCATGTTTTTATCTTAAACCTCAAAATGAAGAAAATTACTTTGAACTGACAATCGACTCATTTTGATAAAACTTTTTACGCAGCCATAAAGACACACTCACCAAAGCAATCAACACAGGCACTTCAACCAAAGGGCCAATAATCGTGGTAAATGCAACGGGAGAAGCCAAGCCAAACGTTGCAATGGCAACAGCAAGTGCTAATTCAAAATTATTCCCTGCTGCGGTAAAGGAAATGGCGGTCGTCCGTGGATAATCATTGCCCATCCATTTGCTCATAAAGAAGCTAATAAAGAACATGGCAGCGAAGTAAATAATCAATGGAATGGAAATGCGTAAAACATCCATCGGCAAGCTCAGTACTTCTGCGCCTTTTAGTGCGAACATCGCCACAATGGTAAATAGCAATGCCAACAGACTAAATGGGCTAATTTTGGGTAAAAAAGACGTTTGATACCAATCTAAGCCTTTGCTTTTCACTAAAATCAAGCGTGTTAAAAAGCCCATCAAAAAAGGAATACCCAAATAGATTAAAACAGCTTGGGTGATTGTCCAAAAACCAACATCAATCACTTGTCCTGCCACGCCAAAATACGGCGGCAAGAAACTCAGAAACAGCCATGCATAAGTACTAAAGAATATAATCTGAAAAATACTGTTAAACGCAACTAATGCAGCCACGTATTGGTTATCACCACAAGCCAAGTTGTTCCAGACCAAGACCATCGCGATACAGCGTGCCAGACCAATTAAAATCAAACCTGTCATATATTCAGGATAGTTTTGCAAGAAAATAATCGCCAAAGCGAACATCAAACACGGAGCAATCAACCAGTTTTGTACCAAAGACAACAACAAGGTTCGGCGGTCTTTAAACACTTCTGGCAAAGCTGCGTAATCGACTTTTGCCAATGGTGGATACATCATCAAAATCAAACCAATCGCAATGGGAAGATTGACTGTTCCCACACTCATTTGATCTAAGCTTGCCGATACTGCAGGAAATACCACGCCAATCGCAACACCTAGCCCCATGGCAATAAAAATCCATAAGGTCAGATTACGATCTAAAAAAGAAAGTTTGGACTGTGCCATGTGCTTACTCGCAATGTGTTGCAATTGTAGGGTTGATGTGCTTCATCGGGCTGACATCTTGCTGCGCGATAATATTTAAAACAGCAAACGCCCATTCGGGTAAATCTGGGTTCAAACGGTAATACACCCACTGCCCCTGACGTTGATCTAGCAAAATAGATAAATTCCGTAACAACGCCAAATGACGTGATATTTTCGGTTGATTTAACTGCAATTGTTCTGTCAATTCGCATACACAAATATTGTGTTGAGCCATCACCAATTTCAGAATGTCCAGTCGGGTTGGGTCTGACAAACATTTAAAAAAATCAGTTTGATTCATTTTTTATCTGCACTTCAATATTAACTATTGCGAATATACGCATATCCATATATAAATGCAATATTGAATTTTTATCAGACTAAAACGGGTCACTACACATGAGCAACAGCATCAAAATTTTTCATAACCCTGCCTGTGGAACGTCACGCAATACTTTAGAATTAATTCGTAATACAGGACAAGAACCTGAAATTATTGAATATTTAAAAACCCCACCTACACAAGCTGAACTTACTAGCATGATTCAACAAGCAGGTTTAAGCGTGCGCGATGCAATCCGCAAAAATGTAGAACCATACGAACAGTTGCAACTTGAAGGTAGTTCACACAGCGATGCGGAATTAATTGCATTGATGGTCGAGCATCCGATTTTAATTAATCGTCCATTTGTCGTGACCGAGTTAGGTGTGAAATTGTGCCGCCCTTCTGAACTGGTCTTAGACTTGCTCACTCAACCACAACTAAAAAGCTTCAGCAAAGAAGATGGTGAGGTGGTCATTGATGAACATGGGCAACGAGTACGTTAACACGCTTTTATCCATCAGAAATTGATTATAGGCAATGAGTCAAATTGGTATGAAAGTCCCTTCTCTTAGATTCTGTATGGCTCAGGATGAGGAACTTTCTATATCAAGATCATTTACAACAGATGCTCTCCATGTGATGGATAAAACATGCTTTCTAATTTCAGATCAAAACGACCTTGCAAAACCACTGATTGAATTTTTATCTCCCTTCCCAAGCAGCACGAGTTTTCTTCTGAATCCCGAGCTATTTACTAGGTTGAATCCTAAATTTAGATTCATACAATAAAGCCATATTTCTGCTATTGCTTTTTGATCATGACCATTTCCCACGTCACCGAACTTCTCTCTCCTGCTGGTTCTTTAAAAAACATGCGCTATGCCTTTGCTTATGGTGCAGATGCAGTCTATGCAGGTCAGCCGCGTTATAGTTTGCGCGTGCGTAATAACGAATTTGATCATGACAATTTGGCAATTGGTATTCAAGAAGCGCATGAATTAGGCAAAAAGTTTTATGTGGTGGTGAACATCCAGCCGCATAACAGCAAACTCAAAAACTTTATTCGTGACCTAGAGCCAGTGGTTGCTATGCAACCCGATGCACTGATCATGTCTGACCCTGGTCTGATTATGATGGTGCGTGAAAACTTCCCCGATATGCCTGTACATTTATCGGTACAAGCCAATGCAGTGAACTGGGCAACGGTGAAATTCTGGCAAAATATGGGTTTAACCCGTGTCATTCTTTCGCGTGAATTGTCGATTGATGAAATTGAAGAAATTAAAAACAACGTGCCTGGCATGGAAATTGAAGTATTTGTGCATGGTGCGCTGTGCATGGCCTATTCAGGTCGTTGCATGCTTTCAGGCTATATGAATAAACGTGATGCCAACCAAGGCGCATGTACCAATGCCTGCCGTTGGGAATATAAAATTCACGATGCAAAAGAAGATGAAACAGGTGACGTAATTCCTGTCAAAAATCTTTCTGAAACTGCCGATGCAGATGAACAACACATGCAGGCACAGCATCAATTTAACGAGCCTGTGTTATTACAACGTAATGACGAAGATATGTTTGCTGCCGAAGAAGATGAACACGGCACTTATTTTATGAATTCTAAAGATTTACGCGCAGTGCAGCACGTTGACCGTTTAACTAAAATGGGCATCCATTCACTAAAAATTGAAGGTCGCACCAAATCTTATTTCTACTGCGCACGTACTGCACAAATTTACCGTAAAGCGATTGATGATGCGCTTGCAGGCAAACCATTTGACCCTGCATTAATGACTCAATTAGAAGGTCTAGCTAACCGTGGTTATACCGAAGGTTTCTTGCGTCGTCATGTGCACAGCGAATACCAAAACTACGAAACAGGTTCATCAAGTTTTGATCATCAGCAATTTTGTGGTGAAGTCTTAGAACGCAATGGTGACTACATTAAAATTGATGTAAAAAACCGTTTTGTAGTGGGCGATTCTTTAGAATTGATGACGCCACAAGGCAATATCTATTTCACTTTAACTGAAATTAAAGATAAAAAAGGCAATCTGATTGAAGATGCCAAAGGTTCAGGGCATATTGTAGAAATCCCTATACCTGCAGATGTCGATATGCGTTATGCCCTGCTGATTCGCAACTTACCAAATTCGACTGCAGATATTTCTGCCTCATCGTTGGCTTATCAAGCCAACTAAGTGGCAATAAACTAAGCGAGTATTGCGATGGCACTCCTGATTACCGACCAATGCATCAATTGCGATATGTGCTTACCCGAATGCCCGAATGAAGCAATTTATGAGGGTGAAAAGGTGTATGAAATTGATGTGGCGCGTTGCACAGAATGTGTTGGGTTTTATGACTATCAAACCTGCGTTTCAGTCTGCCCAATTGAATGTATTATTCCGCATCCTGAGCATGTCGAAACCAAAGAGCAGCTACAGGAAAAGTTTAATCAGTTGAATTTATTTGGACAAAATAATAAGGCTAATTAGACTGAAATGAATCTAACTGCTGTAAATCAAACTGGATGTTAAAAATAAAAAAAGAACTGAGTTGTTAGCCGACTCAGTTCTTAAAACCAAAAATAGAATAAATAAACTTTTAATACTGTGCGATAACGCACTTTACTGAACATAGCGCCTGAGTATTGGGGAACTCAGGCGCTATCTTTTTAGCGAATACAATTTAAGGATGGTTAATCCGCGTATTCAGATGTATTCGTTCAGACTTATTGACCTGAACGGATGATGTAATCAAATGCTGAAAGTGATGCTTTCGCGCCTTCACCTGTTGCAATGATGATTTGCTTGTACGGTACAGTTGTACAGTCACCTGCCGCAAATACACCTTTTACATTGGTTTCATTGCGCTCATTTATCACAATCTCACCACGATTCGTCAGCTCTACTTTTGACTCTTTTAAGAAGTCCGTATTTGGTAATAAACCAATTTGTACGAAAATTCCTGCAAGTTCAACAGTATGCTCAACATCTGTCGCACGGTCTTTATATTTCAATGCAGTCACTTGTGCGCCATCACCAATCACCTCAGTCGATAATGCATTGGTAATTACAGTAGTATTTGGCAAGCTGTTCAATTTGTTTTGCAAGACTTGGTCTGCACGTAATTTAGTATCAAACTCTACCAAAGTCACATGCTCTACAATCCCTGCAAGGTCAATCGCTGCTTCTACACCTGAGTTACCACCACCAATCACTGCAACACGTTTGCCTTTAAACAACGGGCCATCACAGTGTGGGCAGTATGCCACGCCGCGGGTACGGTATTCTGCTTCACCAGGTACATTCATCTCTCTCCAACGTGCACCTGTAGACAAGATCACCGTTTTCGATTCAAGTGTTGCGCCATTTTCCAAAGTCACTTCGACCAAACCATTGGCAGTTTCATCAGCACCTTTAATGGCAGATACTTTTTGTAGATTCATAATATCGACATCGTATTCACGCACATGCGCTTCCATTTCTGCCGCAAACTTTGGACCTTGTGTTTTTTGGATAGAAGTGAAGTTTTCAATATCCATGGTATCCATCACCTGACCGCCCATCCGCTCAGCCACAATACCTGTACGAATACCTTTACGTGCTGCATAGATTGCAGATGTATTCCCTGCAGGGCCGCCACCAATTACCAAGACATCAAACGCCTCTTTGGCATTCAGTTTCGCTGCATCTTTGCTCGCAGAATCTGTATCTAATTTAGCTACAATTTCTTCCAAAGTCATACGACCTTGACCAATGTGGTTGCCATCTTGGAATACCATCGGCACAGCCATAATTTTGCGCTGCTCAACTTCTTCTTGGAAGAATGCACCATCAATCATGGTTGCTGTTGTGCCAGGGTTGTAAATCACAATGAGGTTCAAAGCTTGTACTACATCTGGACAGTTGTGGCAGCTCAACGATACAAACACATCAAAGTGAGATGAAAGATTCAATTCTTTGATTTGCGTTAATACTTCATCCGATACTTTTGGTGCATAACCAGAAGTTTGCAATAAAGCCAAAATTAATGAAGTGAACTCGTGCCCCATTGGTAAACCTGCGAAGAATACGCGCGGTTGCTCACCTACTTTTGCAATCCCAAAACTTGGTGCACGTGCGTTGTTACCGTCAAAACGTGCAGTAACTTGTGGCGAAAGTGCTGCAATTTCTTCAACCAATTCTTTAATTTTGGCAGATTTATCAGAACCATCTAAAGTCGCGACAAGCTCGATTGGGCTTTCAAGACGTTCTAATAAAGTTTTAAGTTGTGTAGAAGTATTTTGGTCTAACATGGCTAACGTCTCCAAGGGAGTAAATTTATTTGTTGATGTCATCTTACGAAAAATAGTTACATAGGGGAAACGGTTTATTTTTATATTTATGATCGTTTTTTTAAATGATAGTGAGTTTCAAGCTTACTATTTCATTTAAAATACCTAAAGCTATTCAATTTAGACATTAACATAAAAACTGAATGTCTGCCTTAAGCAATTGAGCCTAATCATTTTTTATTCAAGTTGTTGTTGAATCCGCAGAATACGCTGCTGTAAATGTCGCGATAAAAACCAGAGTACCGCAGACAGTATTAACATAAGCGCCATAACCGCGAGATTCATATAATAAACCAGCGTATTTAATTGCTGTGCTTGCTGCACTTGCTTATGTACGCTTTGCGCCATAGGCGTTAAAGCTTTGCCATAAACTTGCTGCTGCATCGTCCATAATTGTTCAGGTTTAAATCCATAATGTAAAAATTGCGGATCTTGCTGCTCTGCTTTGACCAAGGTCAACACTTGCGGAATGGCTGCATCTTTATCTGCGGGATGATGCATCAATGCCGTTTGCGCCAACAAATAGGCTTCAACAGGCGCTGCCATTTCTGCATTTTGTAAATAACGCGCCAATTCACTTTCTTGAATGTGCTTTTCATAATGCACAATTTTGGCATATACCTGCTGCGTATCATCTTGTCGGTCATGCTGAACATAACTCAATGCCGACCAAAGTAAAATAAAACTCAGCAACCAAGCTACAAATTTCAAGACAAAGGACTGAAAGCGAATATAAAAAAAACGAATTTTCTTGAGTAGATGAACTAGAACGAATGCACCAATAAATGACACCGACAGTTTTAAAATCAACCAACCCAACCAGTTCAACAAACTGAAAAAATAATCAGGTTGCTGCCCTAAATTTGCCAAAGTCGCATCGACACTTGCAGGCATGTGTAATTGCTGAACTTCAGTGCTTAAACCAAAGAAGCTATAAATCACATCTTGCTGAATAAAAAAGCCAATTGCCGATATAAGCACCACCGTCATAGACAGCACAGCCAAAAAACTGAGCTTTTTTTGACGCTGCTGTAATGCCACAACACCTGTTTTTAGCTGCTGTGGCTGAATGGCATATTCATCAAGTGGGGGCAAATCCGACTCCTTATCAGGTAAATTTCAGATTAAATGAAGTCATTGTCAAAATGCATTTATTGACCAGACTGTTGACTTGAACCAATCACCAATTGATTCAGATTCTCCTGTAAGGCTCGCAAACGCGTAGTCGCTTCTGCACGTTTTTGCATGCCTTCTTTTTGTACCTGGATCACATCGTTCACTGTTTTAATGAGGGTATTTTGTACGTGTTCAAGGGTTTCAATATCAATCACCGAACGCTGATTGGCTTTGGCAGTATCAACCGAGTTTTGATACAATAAATCTGCATTACGGCGCAGCAATTCATTGGTGGCATCATCAATACTGTTGGCCAGTTGCACACTGTTTTTCTGCTCATTTAAAGAAATCGCCAAACTAATCTGGTTTTTCCACGCAGGTAAGGTAATGTTTTTAATCGCATAAAATTTATCGACCAACATTAAATTATTGGACTGGATAATCCGAATCATCGGCAAAGTTTGCATGGCAGATTGTTGCAACACCTGCAAATCACTCACCCGCTTTTCTAAATTATTAGCAAGATGATTGAGATCATAAATTTTTTGAGTCGTGGTCTGATCCTGCGGCTGCGCGGAAAATTCAGAAATTTGCTGCTGAATTTCCTGCTGTTTTAACTTACCTGCTGCAATATAAATCCCCAATTGTTTATATTCATCTTGCACACCATGAAACATTTTATCCAGTGTATCTACACGGTTTTTTAAACCATTTTGTGAGCTTTCAATTTCTGTGACCAGACTATCAATTTGCGCTTTGGTGCTGTTAAAGTTTTGATCAAAACTTTGTTTAGCGCCTTTTAACTTATTGAATAAACCACCCAAAAAGCCACTGCTTTTGTTTGGATTTAAAATACTGTTGGTATTTAACTGCTGTGCAACCTGCACCACCTGATTCAGCTTTTGCCCTGTGACATCCAAATCCTTATTTTGCACCAAACCTAAAAGCTCATCGGTATAACTTGACGTTTTAGTGGCGATATTTTTGCCATATTCTGCAACCGAATGATGGCTAAGATCGCTTAATTCTTTACGCGCAGCCAGCACCTCCTGAAAGTCATCAGGCTGTAAGCCAATTTCCTGCAAATTGAGTTGCTGAAATTGTTGCTGAGTCTGTTCATCACTCACTTGCACAGCGACGTTGCGTTGTTCAGAAGTTGTCATATTTCGCCTCTATCTAATCAAAACCATGCCTTATGATTGCGCAGGTTTTTCTAAGGATTTTCTTAATGTCTTAATTAAATGCTCACGACTTTGATCCAGCTTTTCTAGCTGACTGTGTGAGCCACTTTGCTGACTTTGTTTGACATGATATTGCCATGCAGGAATGAGTACCTGCTGCGCTTCTTTAAAGCGATCTAACAAACTAAAAGAGAGTTGCTGTGAAAGTTGCATTTGAGTAATCGCAATATCATTACTACTTTGCAAAGTCTTTAAACTATAAATTTTCTTGGCCAGTCGTTCGCTAAAATTATCCAAAGGATGCTGATTGCGCACAAATCGTGGATATTCCACTAAAAACTCATCGGCAGCTTGAATGTATTTCGCCATTTGCTCACGCAAACCAACCAACTGCTGAAAACGTGATTGTGATTTCTGAATTTCGATTTGCAGCTTTTGGCTTAAACGATCTGCTTGTCCTAATAAATGATCTAGGTTTTTATAATATTGCACTTGCCCCGCGCCATATTCCAAATCTATGCCTAGCCACTTTTGTAGTGCATTAAACTTACGTTGCTTTAACACTTTTTTAGATTTGCCAAGCGCCTGAATCAACTGCTCAATGGTCACACTCAATTGCTGAGTTAAATGTGGATCCACCCCATCCAATAAAACTGACTGCGCTTGAATCACCTGATCTGCATAATGATTTAGACGATATTGATCATTCAACAACGGAACTAAATCATTGCGTTGAATCGCCAAAAGCTCTGCACGATCCACCGTAATCTCTTGCAAAGGCAGTAACACTTCAAACTGAGCCATAGACCATCACAACCCTCTTTACATGATTTTATAGTACGTGTTTTTCGGCTAAGGTCATGTAATATTTTGCAATTTTTTATTTCGATCTGCTTAAATGCTTTTTTATAGATTCGCATAACATCAGTCACAAGATGCCTGATTCAAAACACCAGTGCTTGACATCCTCCCCCCCCCTTAAAAGCATAGGTATCTACACATCTTTAAGTACCTAGTGCAATGGTTGCGATTTCATTCAGTTCATCTATTGAATATTCTGAGAGCAGTTGAAGAGTATTTAGTAAAATCGAGAGTCCTGCCAATATGGCAG
>NZ_VPCW01000032.1:0-26589 GCF_013418015.1 Acinetobacter sp. YH12211 | reverse complement strand
AATCCATGTTGCAAAGCGACTGAAGCAATTGAAACGTCCGGTGCTTTACAAGCCTGAACGATCTGCTGTTTAAATTCAGCACTGTATGTTCTTCGTTTTTTCGCAAGAGATGCGATGGATGTCTGATGATTTGTAGTCATAAATTTTAGTCCCCACTTGTTTCTAAGTGGGGACTAAATTAAGGCTTATAGGATGAATTCAGAAGGTGTGTTCAGCGGACGCTTACATTTAATCAACTAATATATAATAAATTATTTTTCATATTTAATTTTTAGTATGCTTTATTTTCTGCTTTTTAATCTATTTATGACAATTGTTGCTGTTAATATTTCGAATAATCTTTTTGAAAAGCATCTCTATAAAAGATCGAAGCCCTTTGGAGTTATTTCAAAATTTTGTTTCCCTATACTCTTTGGATTATTAACTTGGGGAACATGTTATATTTTATATCTTATTGTATTTATTGTTTTAAGCATGTCCTTATCTCCATCCGTAGATGGTCGAGCAGGTGGAGCTATATTAATTTATCCAATAATTGCTTTTTTTGTATCTATATACATGGTGCGCCAAAAAATAAAAGAATACGGTTAAATACTTATATAGCATGATGATGTTATTCCCAAGTAGAAATGTCCTATACAGACATTTCCAAGTCAAGCACAGGATTCAGATTTCGTTCTTTGATTACTGTTTTCTGTGCACGTCTGCTTGGCATCTTTTGAGAACGATTGCGTTTATTTTGTTTGTAGGTATTGCAACAGTTCAGAGAGCAATGAAAAAAGACATTTAACATAAAATCTCTTATGTGAAGCAATCTTGTTAGAAACCATTTAAAGTGTCTGTATTCTCACCATTAAAAATGTCTGGTTTATGATGATCTAAATAACTTCTCAGGATATGACTCTATGAACGACACTGAAAATCAAAAAAAACTCCCATTCTCAGAGGATGAATTACTCGAAAATATAGATGAATATAAAGCACATGCAGATGAAATTGCTGTGCTTACAGAAACCGAATTCGATTATTCATATTTCAAACACTCTACTCCATTTTTTCAAAAATAAATTAATTACTGTAGAGACAAAACCCTTGCTACATAAGGTTTTGGAGTCGTTTGTCTAAAAATAATCATAAAACAACCTAGAGCCTGTTTATTTCCTCTTTGTATCCTTAAACGGATAAGATTTTAGAAAAACCGATGGCTCAGAATTAAAAATCATTTAACTTTTATTTGTAATTGTAAACCGAAAGTATCGAGTAATTTCTGCATGGATTTCAAAGTAGGATTGCTCCCTGGTTGCTCCATTTTTTGCAGTGTCTGTGGCGCAATCTTAGTAATTTTAGCCATATCATTCAGTGTTAAATGTAGCTCTGTTCGAATAAATCGAGCAACTTGATAAAAAGACCAGTCTGGATGATTATTGATGGTTTCAAGCACAGATAGTCTTTTTTCCATTTGTTGAATAGGGGTCAATGGTTTAAAACGTTTATCCATGGCTGATCTCCTCCAACTGCTGGCAAATATTGATTATTCGATATTGGCTATTTTCCAGAATTTCATCCGCTACTTGAAGAGCCTGCATCTTTTCTAACAATCCCCGATAAATTGGTAACTGTTCAATTAATAAAGTTTTAATTTCTTGTGGACCAATCGAAGTGCTTTCAGCTATCTGCTCAATCACAGAACTCAAAAGTGGCATACCACCATGATCATCTCTTTCCCAACGAGTAGTACGTGCAATACCATCAGGATGTAACCACATTGGCGCAAAATCAAATAATGGTGTGAGCTGAATTTTACCATTATTGAAGCGTTGGATTGCTGTATTGCGAGTATGGTTATCTTTATTGCCTAAGGCAACATTTGCGAGATCACGCTTCAAATACTCAAATACTTCCTGCTTTGGTTCGGTACAAGCCTCCATAAGCAGGGTACATATTTGATTATGGGTCATTCTAACCCCAAAGCCCGCCTTCCCACCTAGAGATGCAAGGCTTTCCTGAGCAATTCTTTCAACTTTGCCATTAATTACTTTGCGATCAAATCTTGGAATAAACAAAGTCTTGCCATGTAGCTCAAGATCCCGGTGTACACGTAGTTGCAAGTACTGAGCGACTTTCATATACAAAGCTTCGTTCATCAGGATTTTATTCAAATTTTGATCACTGCCGCGGCTAAATTTAACCAACCAATGCTGCTTAACTTGATCATCTGGAAGAGTATGATCTAGATAGAAAAGATCATCATAACCTTGTGTTAACAACAATTTTGGCCACTCACCCTGAATACCAGATGAACCAGCAATAAAAAGTCCATAAGATGCGAGCGATTCAATAAACTTCTCTTTACGTTCAATAATTTGGCTTAGGCTAAATCCCTGATTTTGCAGCTTTGGGAAATGACTCTGTAACCACTCATGAGCCTCTTTGACTCGCAGATTCCCAATTGGATTTCCTGCGCCTGCTTTTAAAAGCGCCCAGTCCGCTTGTTCCTGAACATTCTCAGAAAAATCAAGCTGTCTTAGTAATTCTTTGCGACCGTATCCTTGAGGTAATAGATCCATAAGAAATGCTGGCCAAGTTGATTCCAATCTATTTTGAACGTTCACCGGTAAGTCATAAGCAAGCGCATGACCATCTCTTAGATCCATATATGAAATAGCATATTCGAACAAATATGATGTACGTGTAGCTGCCTGCCATCCAGCATTTTGATCATCCGTAACCTCAACCAAAGCACAGTCATGCCATTCATAGTCTTGGTAGATTTGCAGTGTACAGTATTGCTTCATAATTTTATTAAAATAGTAAAATATAATGATTTTATTGATTATATATCTATTTTAATATAAAAGTATAATTAAACTAAAAATCTCAATGATCACTCTAGGTGTCTAAGAAGAACTTATACATTTCTCAAAATTGCAATAAACTCATCTGATTTGCAGTAGAATTGATCAATATTAGGTTAAATCTCACCTCCTTATATTTTAGCTATCCTTTACATCATGTCAGAACGTCAACAACTCAGCCTTAGTGAATACCTTGCCACTGTACAGGAAGTCATCCATCTGACTTTTGATGGGGCAGTGTGGGTCAAGGCTGAGATCCGTAATTTAAGTATTAAAGGCGGTCACTATTATCTTGAGTTGGCTGAGAAAGATGAAGAAAGCCATAAGGTGATCGCTAGTTGTAAAGGCACCATTTGGAAATTTACGGCACAAAAAATAATTCTAAAGTTTGAACGAGAAAGTGGTATTGAACTGTCGAAAGACCTGAATGTACTGATCAAGGTCAAAGCTAGATTTGATCCGCAATATGGCTTCTCGGTCAATATCGAAGATATCGACTCTAGCTTTACTCTAGGAGACATCGCCAAACGCTATCAGCAGATTCTGCTGCGACTGACTGAGGAAGGCCTGCTCAATAACAATAAACAGTTGCCGGTACCCTTTGATATTCAGAATGTCTTGGTCATTGCACCGGAAAATGCTGCAGGGTTAGGTGACTTTAAAAAAGATGCGGATGCCCTGGCTCAGGCTGGTGTCTGTCATTTCGTTTATCATTCAGCAACTTTTCAGGGTAATACTGCTTCTGCCAGCATCATTCAGGTTTTGGGCCGTGCCTTAAGACAGTGGGCTCAAGATTACTTGATAGCACCAGACCTTATTGTGATCATCCGTGGAGGCGGAGCCGTGAATGACCTAGCTTACCTGAATGATTATGATCTGGCCGCACTGCTGTGTAAAAGAACTGTGCCGATCTGGGTCGGTATTGGCCACGAGAAAGACCGCACTATTTTGGATGAAATTGCACACCGTTCCTTTGATACCCCGAGTAAAGTGATCGCAGGGATCCGTAACCTGATTGTGGAGCGAGTCAATGAAGTTAGTACTGCTTTGCAGACCATCAAGCTACTGTCACAGCACCAGTTGATCACCTACCAGAGCCAGAGTGATCAGTATCTGAAAACTATCAAAACTCTGACACAGAACCAGATCAATGAAGCCCAGCGTAGCGTTGATATGCTTAAAAGTGATACTCAGTATCTTGCTCAACAACAGATTAAACTAGCTTCACAGCAGGTGGAGTCATTGATGAGGGAAACCTTGCTACAGAATCCTCGTAATGTGATGGCCAAGGGCTATGCAATTGTCCGTAGCCAAGGCAAAGCTATCCGTTCCATCCAGCAGATTACTGACCAGGAATTACAGATTGAACTTAAGGATGGCACCATTGATGCCACCGTGACACAGGTAAACGCACATGAACAATGAAGAACTAAGTTTCAAGAAAGGTTATGAAATTCTCAAGAAAAATGCCGAATTTCTTGAATCTCAGGAAGAACCGGATATTGATAACCTTATGGCGATCGTTGAAGAGTCCATGACTGCCTATAAAGCCTGCAAATTACGTATTGATGCTGTGCAACAGGCGTTGAATGACACCTTTAAAGAATAAAAATTCTAGGTCGAGAAAAGTCTAGAATGTTCTAGAAATAAAGGACATGAGATGGTGAAAACTGACAGTTAACCCAATAAATTTGCTTGAGCAGAGTTTTATTACTAACCACCTTTTCCTCGAGAGGTGTTACATGGATCCCAAACAACATACTTACGTTGTTAAATGGTTGACTGAGGATCAAGCCTGTGTCGGCTTATGTGTCGAGTTCTTCATTAAGCTGACTTAAACCAAATAGGTGAGGCTAATGAATTTAATGGCCGATCTTTAATAATCCCTGCCAGCTAAAATAGTTCTGGGTCAAATGAGTACGGTTCATTGACCACTTTCGTTGTGGTAAGTAGCAGCTGCCAACAGCTAATTTAGTTTTCCCATATCTCGCCTTTACCGCTTCTAAAGTCTGCATGAGGCTTTCATTACTTTCACGCTGGCTGTGGTCTGTCAGCAGGTCAGGAGTAAAGCGCTGCTTAGCAATTAAATCCGTCAGAATTACACCACACTTTTTATATTTCACGTCAGATTTATAAATGTGTTCCAGCAGTTGCATGGCTGTTTTAATCAGATCCAAAACACAATCCGTCGGTTCAGGAAACTCAAAAGCCAACGATTTACTGTAATAGGGAACCTTTGAATCAAAAGGATTCGATTGCACAAAAGCAATGACACATCCACATAAGGAAGCGTCTGCTCGTAAACGTATGACTGCATCCTGTACATATTTGCCCATAGCCTCTTTGAGATCATCTAGCTCGGTAACTTTTTCACCAAATGAACGACTTGCTATGATTTGCTGTTTGGGGGGAGGGGCATCATCTAACTGCATACAAGAAACACCTTGCAGCTCCAATACTGTTCTTTGCATTACCACAGAAAAAAGGCTCGCCATGCGATGAGCATCTTGCATCACTAAATCTAGCACCGAATAGATTCCCATGGCATTTAGTTTTTTAACTAACTTACGACCAACGCCCCAAACTTCACCGACCTCAATGTCTGAATAAAGCATTTCCTGATCTAGGAAATCCATATTGAGTAAGTTACACACACCCTTGAAACCCTGTCTTTTTTTGGCAAGATGGTTGGCCATTTTGGCTTCGGTTTTACTACGACCGATACCAATCGAGACGGGTAAGCCAATCCAATCCAACAATCGTTGTTTCATGTGATGCGCATACTGAGTTAAGTCAAAATTTTGTGCATAACTGGTCAGGTCTAAAAAACACTCATCAATTGAATAGATTTCCTGTTCATGTGGCGCAACAAAACTAGCCAAAATTGAATGAAAACGCTTGGACATTTCAGCATATAAAGCATAGTTACTGGATAACACCACGACCTGATGTTGCTGAACAATATCTTGTATTTGAAAGAGAGGAACGCTCATTTTGATGCCCAGCGCTTTGGCTTCATTACTTCTTGCCACAGCACAGCCATCGTTATTGCTGAGAACAATGACAGGTTTGTTGTTTAGACTGGGATTAAATACCCGCTCACAACTGACATAACAGTTGTTAATATCAATCAGGGCATAAATCCGCTCGTAACTGCTCATCTGAACTTCTTGATCACACTGGTAACCACACCCCAAATCAGCATGGTTTGATTATCTTTCAAATAGATATCAGCAAAATCAGGATTAGCCGCCTGCAACCAGCATTGATTACCCTCAATCATTAAACGTTTAATCGTAAAATCATTGTCTATCAATGCCAGAACAATATCCCCATGCTTGGCTTCAATACTACGGTCAACGATTAGCTTGTCATTCAGATCAATCCCTGCATCACGCATGGATAAGGATTCCACTTCAACGATAAAGGTTGCCTGTTGGTTTTGAATAAGAAACTCGTTTAGATCAAGGGTCTTATCGATATAGTCCTGAGCAGGGGAAGGGAAGCCTGCAGCAACTTTTTGCAAAGCAACAGGAATCTCATAATGTGTTTTTGTCTCAAGCAATGTAATAGAGGAAATATCGTTAAACTTTGGAGTGTCATTTTTTTTCAGGTATTTCTTGATTTCCAATACACGAGACTCTGGCACCCGAATGACCTTGGTCGGTTCGTTATAGACAAAAGGACGGCCAGAACCTTTGCGTGCACCACCATGCTTATTTTGCGTCATTTTTATTATCAATCTTGATTATGTAACATAATTAAGATTATAGAAAACTCAGAATATAAAAACAAGATTGTCCGTTCTTTAATAAAGTATTATCCCAAATCTTGGGATTGCCATGATATTAGCAAAGCCACAAGATCAGTCAGACGACACAATAAAGATTGTCTAATCCTTGATCGTAGAGACTTTATATTTGAAGCAACAGAAGACCTAAAGGGCTTTACTGGTATCCATTGATTGTTCAGCAACATTAAATAAAACCGTGGAACATTGATTAAAGAATAGGCGTGGAACGTGAAAAATCATAAAAAAAGCCCACTCGAGGGTGAGTGGGCTGTAAACTAGGTGTTAGCATACTGAATTATAACACAATTTAAAAAGCTGTTGTTATTCACCAATTAAAATGTCTATGCGATAAACCATTTAAAATGTCCTGTTTTTAACTGCAAGAGTCAAGAACAGGATTTAAATTTCTTTGTTCATTGCTAGCTTTCTGAGCTTTACGACTCGGCATACTTTTCTTGGCACGGGAACGTTTATTCTGTTTTTCCAACTCTTCATGCTGTTGTTGGATATGGGCCAGAACTGCGCCTAACCGTTTATTCTCAACCACTTCATTCTGCTGCAGTCCAGTCAGTTTATTGAAGATACTGTAGTTGATCTTCCGTCCTTCATACATGATCGCAACAGTGCCATCCGGGTACTCCAGAAATGAAATGTATTGTCCAACTAATTTCTGGTTCAATTCAGTCGGTTCAAGCATATAAATACATTTGTCATACGTCAGGGTTAGATTCTTGGTGACCTTACGTGGTTCCTGCCAGGTAAAAATATCATCCAGTTCAAGATCAGATTCGGTTAATGGTCGATGTAAATTCTTTGAGTTACGCGCACACTTGGCGAACTTCTGATTGAACTGCTCAATGAAGCAGGGTAGCCAAGCATTGGCTTCAGCAATCGAACTGATGCCTTCCAGACGCATCTCTTTGATCAGACGATCCTGAAGTGTCCTGTTAGCACGTTCCACACGTCCTTTGGCCTGTGGTGAGTTGGCAAAAATAATATCGATGTTTAACTCATTCAGAATCCGCCCAAATTGCGTGATCTTGCTGTCTTGGCTCGATTTCTGATTCACTCGGAATACTGAGTGTTTATCGCTATAAAAGGCCAAAGGCTTGCCATATTGCTTAATGTAGGCTCTCGTGGAAAGCATATAGTCGAAGGTCGTTTCAGCCTCACAAAAGCGCAGATGCAACAGCTTTCCAGTGGCGTCATCGATATAAACCAGCAAACAGCATTTGGCGGATCGTCCTTCAAACCAGTCATGATAGGAGCCATCAATCTGGATCAGTTCACCGAAGCAATCACGGTTATATCTAGGCTGATATGGACGTTTCAGACGCTTGGATCGCGGAATCCAGAGCTCATTGGCAGTCATCCAGCGACGAACTGTTTCCACAGGAATATTCAGCTCAAACATGCTGCTGAGCTTCTCATGCGCCAAGGTGGGCCCAAAGCCCAGCAGATGTTCAGAAATAATGGAAAGGCACTTTGCTTTTAACAAGTCATCATGGCGACGATGGCCAGGTTGACCACGACTGGCATGAGCCAGACCTGAAACACCATCTTGATTGAGCTTCTGCAATAACCGGGTAATTTGACGGGTGGAAAGATTCAGGATTTCAGCAGCACGGACTTGGGTAATACGATGATCTCGAACGTCTTGCAGAACCGCAAGACGTTGAATTTCTTTGTCAGACATAGTGATCAGCATCTATATTTCATATCCAGTCCATGATGGTTAAATCATCATAAACTAGACATTTTTATTGGTGAGAATACAGACACTTTAAATGGGTTCTAACGGCACTGTTGCAAATAGGCTGACATGATAAGCTAAATATCTTATTTATTTCGAGATACAGCAGATGAATCCCTTCCATGGTCGGCACTTTCAAGGTGAAATCATTCTTTGGGCTGTTCGTTGGTATTGTAAATATGGCATCAGCTATCGTGAACTTCAAGAAATGCTCGCTGAACGGGGTGTGAATGTTGACCACACCACAATTTATCGTTGGGTTCAGCGTTATGCTCCAGAAATGGAAAAACGCTTACGCTGGTATTGGCGTAATCCTACAGATTTACATTCATGGCATATGGATGAGACTTATATCAAAGTGAAGGGGCGATGGACTTACCTGTATCGTGCAGTTGATCAACGTGGTCATACGATTGACTTTTACCTTTCCGCTAGACGGAACAGTAAATCAGCCTATTGTTTTTTAGGAAAAATCTTCAATACGGTGAAAAAATGGCAAATTCCACGGGTCATCAATACAGATAAAGCAGCGACCTATGGCCATGCTTTATCACGGTTAAAGCGAGAAGGAAAATGTCCAGTAGATATTGAGCACAGGCAGATTAAGTATAAAAATAATGTCATTGAATGTGATCATGGTAAGTTAAAGCGGATCATCAGGGCCACATTAGGATTCAAATCTATGAAGACGGCTTATGCCACAATTAAAGGTATTGAAGTCATGCGTGCACTACGTAAAGGACAAGCATCGTCATTTTATTATGGTCAGCCTCAAGGTGAAGTGTGTCTAATCAACAGGGTTTTCGGTCTCTAAGCACTTTTAAAAAGGAACTTCATCGAATCAAATCTCTATTTGCAACAGTGCCTAATGAAGACGGTTTTCCTCAGTTACGGGATGAATGCTTGCTGGCTACCATTACTCCGAGTCGCGGTCTGAGCTTTACGAGTTTTGCCTATCCGGGGTCGATTTGCGGCCACACCTTTGCGGTAAATGAAAAAGGTATCGTTAACACGGTGAATAACATCCGTGCAGTGTATCGTCCGCAGGGATTACCGCGTCAGATCCTGGCTCGCGCCTCGCTGAATGCGAACACCCTCGACGAGGCCATCACTATACTTACCGGCCAGCCGCGATCCGGGGCGTTTCACCATACGCTCGGGCAGCTGGGCGATGCGCGGCTGTTCAGCGTTGAGGCCACCGGTCAAGGCTGTTCCGTTCTACCCCTGACGACGGTAACCGGGCATGCCAACCATCTGGTGCATGCGGCACTGGCTGGCGTTGAGCAGATCGTTACCGACAGTTCAGCGTCGCGGCAGTTACGCCTCGTGCAGTGGCGGGAAACGCAACCTCCGTTTGACGCCGCGGCGGCAAAAACCATTCTCTCAGATACCCATGACGCAGAACTGCCAATTTACCGGCTGGCTGCCGACGATCCGGATGAGGAGAACACCCTCGCCACGGCAGTTTTCACCCTCGATGCCAACCACGTCAGGTGGCAAATTTTCGACATTAACCGCGACGATGCTAAATTTCATGGAGAAGTGCGTGGGTGAAATAGCCGGTCGTCAGTCATAAAGGGCAGGGGAGTACCGTTGGCCCGGCGTTCGATAGTACCGTCCGGATACTGCCAGATATCGGCGTCCAGGGAGATGTCCTGAAGCGCGGTGTCCGGAATTTCAGGTTTGTGTCTCTACAAAGACTAACTATCAGAAAAACTCATCGAGCATCAAATGAAACTGCAATTTATTCATATCAGGATTATCAATACCATATTTTTGAAAAAGCCGTTTCTGTAATGAAGGAGAAAATTCACCGAGGCAGTTCCATAGGATGGCAAGATCCTGGTATCGGTCTGCGATTCCGACTCGTCCAACATCAATACAACCTATTAATTTCCCCTCGTCAAAAATAAGGTTATCAAGTGAGAAATCACCATGAGTGACGACTGAATCCGGTGAGAATGGCAAAAGCTTATGCATTTCTTTCCAGACTTGTTCAACAGGCCAGCCATTACGCTCGTCATCAAAATCACTCGCATCAACCAAACCGTTATTCATTCGTGATTGCGCCTGAGCGAGACGAAATACGCGATCGCTGTTAAAAGGACAATTACTAACAGGAATCGAATGCAACCGGCGCAGGAACGCTGCCAGCGCATCAACAATATTTTCACCTGAATCAGGATATTCTTCTAATACCTGGAATGCTGTTTTCCCGGGGAGCGCAGTGGTGAGTAACCATGCATCATCAGGAGTACGGATAAAATGCTTGATGGTCGGAAGAGGCATAAATGCCGTCAGCCAGTTTAGTCTGACCATCTCATCTGTAACATCATTGGCAACGCTACCTTTGCCATGTTTCAGAAACAACTCTGGCGCATCGGGCTTCCCATACAATCGATAGATTGTCGCACCTGATTGCCCGACATTATCGCGAGCCCATTTATACCCATATAAATCAGCATCCAGGTTGGAATTTAATCGCGGCCTCGAGCAAGACGTTTCCCGTTGAATATGGCTCATAACACCCCTTGTATTACTGTTTATGTAAGCAGACAGTTTTATTGTTCATGATGATATATTTTTATCTTGTGCAATGTAACATCAGAGATTTTGAGACACAACGTGGATTTGTTGAATAAATCGAACTTTTGCTGAGTTGAAGGATCAGATCACGCATCTTCCCGACAACGCAGACCGTTCCGTGGCAAAGCAAAAGTTCAAAATCACCAACTGGCCCACCTACAATAAAGGGGTCGTTTGCGGGAGAGGGCGAAATCCTACGCTAAGGCTTTGGCCAACGATATTCTCCGGTAAGATTGATGTGTTCCCAGGGGATAGGAGAAGTCGCTTGATATCTAGTATGACGTCTGTCGCACCTGCTTGATCGCGGCCGCGATAGCTAGATCGCGTTGCTCCTCTTCTCCATCCGCGTTCCAAGCTGCGGAAAGGCACCCATAAGCGTACGCCTGGTCGAGCAGGCGACGCGGATCGACGTCCAGCGCACGAGAGAATGCGTCCGCCATCTGTGCAATGCGTCTAGGATCGAGACAAAGGTCGTCTCTGTCAGCCGGATCGTAGAACATATTGGCGGCGCCAAAGCCCACTTCACCGACCAGACCGACGGGATCTATCACCAGCCAGCCGCGACTGGAGAACATGATGTTTTCATGATGCAGATCGCCATGTAGCCCACGCAGTTCCGAGGCATTGCTCATCATTTGATCGGCTATAATCGCCGCGTGGACGTAGTCAGTTTGACAACCTGCGTTTTGATCATCGCGCGCCCGCTGAAACAAAGCTGCAAAGCGATCCCGGATCGGGAGAAGGGCAGAAGGCAGGGGTTCCTCAGATGCGGCATACAGCTTCGCCATTAGTTCCGCTGCAATTTCGGTCGCCTGGTAGTCGCCGTGCTCGGCAACGATGTGAGAGAGCATTCGCTCCCCGGCATATTCGAGCAACATCAGATTGTTCTCACGACCGAGCAACCGGACTGCTCCCCTCCCATTGCGCCATACCAGATAGTCGGCCCCGCGCAGTTCATCAGCAATGTCTTCTATAGGTTTCAATCCCTTGACGATTGCAGGAGTCCCGTCTGGCAATGAAACTTTCCAAACGAGGCTGGAAAAGGTGTCCGCAATGAGAACAGGTTGCGAAACGTGCCAATGAGCAGGAAAAACAGGCGACATGAACATCAACCCCAAGTCAGAGGGTCCAATCGCAGATAGAAGGCAAGGCGTTCGCGGTCGGGGGCTTCGATCCCCAATACATTGAATAGGACAGCGAAGGCGCGCTCTGCTTCATCTGGCGCTGCCCAGTTCTCTTCGGCGTTAGCAATCATGAGTGCCAAATCGGCATAGCGATCTGCTGTTCCGAGCCGCCCAAGGTCGATCAGACCCGTGCATTGAAGAGTTTTAGGGTCCACCATGAAGTTCGGCATGCAGGGATCACCATGGCAAACAACCATATCGGTGCGCTCTTGGTCGAGCCGCACCGGTAGCTCTCGTTCGACACGAGCCAAAAGATCGAGCTGCGGCGTACTCTTGTCCTCGTCCGGTAAGAAGTCGGGATTGACGGCATTGCGGGACACCACATCAACGGCGCGTCCGAACATTCGCGACAGCCTGCGCTCAAACGGACATTGATCAACCGATAGGCTGTGAACAGCGCCAAGTTGCTGCCCCATTGACGGCCACGCTTTGAGCAAATCCGCTCCAGACAGATCAGCCGCCGGTACTCCCGGAATTGCCGTTATCACCAAGCATGCACCCTCCTGTTCCTCCTGCCAGTTGATCACCTCGGGGCAAGCCACACCTCGACCTTTGAGCCAAATGAGGCGGTCACGCTCTCCAGCGAGCTCACCGCGGCGGGAAGCAGGTGCGATTTTCGCGAAGGCATGCCCGTCACCACGTCGAAAAACAAAATCACCAGATTCTCCGCCTCTGACAGGCAACCAGTCAGAATGCGATTCACCAAAAAAAATATTAGTTCGATTCAATGGAGGTTCCTTCAGTTTTCTGATGAAGCGCGGAGGTGGCTCAACCTGCGAAAAGAAACGAGTTGCTACGTAAGTCCGAGAACATGCTTTCCATGGTCTCTGAGCTCGCCTTTGGGACCGACATATCGGTAGAGAGTGACGCGCTCGATGCCGAGTTCCTTGCAGAGATCGGAAACTGAAGTATCGCGCTGGGCCATGGCGGCTTGCGCGAGACGCACCTGAGCTTTGGTGAGCGCGAATTTTCGTCCGCCCTTGCGACCGCGCGCTCTCGCGGAGGCGAGACCCGCCATGGTGCGCTCTCGGATCAGATCCCGCTCGAACTCGGCCAAGGTGGCGAAGATTCCGAACACCATGCGACCGGACGCAGTCGTGGTGTCGATCTGAGCGCCCTTTCCAGTCAGAACCCGCAGGCCGATCTTGCGGTCTGACAGCTCCTTCACCGTGTTGACCAGATGGGCAAGCGATCGTCCGAGGCGATCGAGCTTCCAGACCACCAGCACATCGCCGTCACGCAATGACTTGAGGCAGGCAGTCAAGCCAGGGCGATCATCACGACCGCCGGAAGCAAGATCATCATAGATATTGTCCCGTTCGATGTCAATGGCCATTATTTTTGACCCACTTTTGGCCAATAAAATTGACCCACCTGTTGTTTACTGACAGGCCGTTTTTTGCCTCAATCGGTAGCTTTCGCCACCGAGCATAAAGATGTTGGAATGGTGAATAACGCGGTCAATGATCGGGATGGCCACGTTGTCATGGTGGAAGAACTCGCCCCAGTCCGTGAAGTCTTTATTCGTGGTCAGAATGATAGACCGGTACTCATAGAGCGCGTTGACCAACTGGAACAGGTTAAAACGGCCCTGTGACGTCATCGGCAAGTAGCCGAGCTCATCAACGATCAGCACATCAAATTTACTCAACTGGTTGATGCGTTTCTTGAGCTCGCCTTTCATTTCGGCCAATTCCAGATCCTCAACCAGGTCAAGCGCACTACGGAACAAGACCTTGTAGCCGGCCTGGATCGCTTTTTGGCCAATCCCAATGGCCAAGTGGGTCTTGCCTACGCCTGGCGGGCCAATGAACACGATATTCTCGCGATTGTCGATAAACCCGAAGTCCAGCAGTGCATTGACCTGACGCTTGGTAATGGTCGTCTGGTGCCGGTAGTCAAAGTCCTCCAGGTGTTTCTCCAGCGGGAAACCCGCTTGGCGATGGTGGCGGTTGATGCGCGTGCGGGTGCGCTCGGCAATCTCGTGCTCAGCCAGCAACTGGGCAAAGCTCAGGTGGGACAAGTCATTGTCTTGGGCCTGGGAAACCAACGCGACAAGATCACGGCCGATGGCGCTCAGACTCAGGCTGCGGTACTGGGTGCTGGTTTGTTCAAGCTGACTCATGGGTCACCTCCTGGCCAACCGGGTGGCCAACACGGGCGTAAGCCCCAAGATCAAGCGGTGTAGGTCGCTGCCTGCCCGGTCCGCAAGGCGGCACGGTACGTCCTCGCTGCTGGGCTTGCTGGGTGGCCTCCAGGTAGCGCTTGAGCCGACTGGCGGTCAGTTCGTGACGTTGT
The DNA here is from genome assembly GCF_013418015.1 of Acinetobacter sp. YH12211. NCBI lineage: Bacteria > Pseudomonadati > Pseudomonadota > Gammaproteobacteria > Moraxellales > Moraxellaceae > Acinetobacter > Acinetobacter sp. YH12211. Next base: position 12,120 of record NZ_VPCW01000032.1, on the reverse strand, counting down.
GACAGTTCGGTGATCAGGTCCGCATCCACCTCGCGATGTTCTTCCAGTAACCCGCGCACGGCCACGAGCTGATCCTTGTAAATACGTGGGGATGTGCGTTTAAGCACCGCGCATAGGGCCGTTGCCGTTTGAAGCGGTATCAGCGTACCAATAGCGTGCTCCAGGTCAGCAATCCGCTGGGCGTGGTTCCGGTAGTGGTGACTGTTCTTGACGATCCGGCCTCGCTCGGAACAGATCTCATGCACGGCAATCGTGTCACCCGTTTCCAGGTCGGTAACCGTCAGGTCATTGCCGTGCTCGGCCACCCCCACATTGGCCTGTTGCCAGGCCATGGGCACGGAGTACTTGTTCGACTTCCAGGAGATCAGGCCCGTCTTGTCGGCGCGTCGAGTCTGAGTGCAGGACACCGGCGTCACCAGACTGGCCGGTGACAGATAGGGGCGCATGTGCTGGCGCTCGTGGTGCTCAAAGTAGTCGCGCGGTACCCACCCGGTTGTTGCATGGGTGCGTGCATTGGCGACTGTCTCGAGCCAGTGTTGCACATGCTGTCGCAACGCCTGTTCGCTGGCAAACTCCTCGCCGTACAGGCAGTCCTGCTTGACGTACTTCACGCCGGATTCGACCTTGCCTTTACTTTGAGGATCGTACCCTTCACAGGCATAAATCCTGAATCCTGCGGTCGTGGCAAACGCATGAAAGCGCTGATTGACGGTCAGCTCACGGTACTGCTCGCTGAGCGGCACTGTTGCAAATAGAGATTTGAGTCGATGATGTTCCCTTTAAAAAGTACTTAGAGACCGAAAACCCTGTTGATTAGACACACTTCACCCTGAGGCTGACCATAATAAAATGACGATGCTTGTCCTTTACGTAGTGCACGCATGACTTCAATACCTTTAATTGTGGCATAAGCCGTCTTCATAGATTTGAATCCTAATGTGGCCCTGATGATCCGCTTTAGCTTGCCATGATCACATTCAATCACGTTATTTTTATACTTAATCTGCCTGTGCTCAAGGTCTGGTGGACATTTACCTTCCCGTTTTAATCGTGATAAAGCACGTCCATATGTGGGTGCTTTATCCGTGTTGATCACTTGTGGAATTTGCCACTTCTTCACATTTATTTAAAATTTTTCCAAGAAAACAATATGCTGATTTGGTATTACGTCTAGAAGAAAGATAAAAATCAATGGTATCGCCACGTTGATCGACTGCACGATACAGATAAGACCATCGTCCATTCACTTTTACATAGGTTTCATCAATATGCCACGAGCTCAGATCTGTAGGATTACGCCAATACCAGCGTAAACGTTTTTCTATTTCAGGAGCATAACGTTGAACCCAACGGTAAATAGTCGTGTGATCAACATTCACACCCCGTTCGGCCAGCATTTCCTGCAGTTCACGATAGCTAATGCCATATTTACAATACCAGCGCACAGCCCAAAGAATGATTTCGCCCTGAAAATGCCGACCATGGAAAGGATTCATATGCTGCACCTTTAGCTAAAACAGTCTTCAGCTTACCATTCGTGGTTATTTGCAACAGTGCCAATTTGCAAAAGTGCCGGCTATTCAGTGTTCATTGAATGTTTAATTTAATTTATTAAGCTTGACCTTGGAGTGGCTCTAAGCCTTATACTTGGTACAAATTTTTCGATTGTTATGATGATGCGTTCTACTACATGGATTACAGTCTTGGTTGGATTGTTCATGTTCCAAAGCTTTTGGAATGTGGCGGCGGCCTTTTGTGTCCATGAACAACAGCCTCAATCACAGCAGAGTTATCATTTTGGTCATCACCAAAATACCTTGTGTGCCAGCGATAGTCGTCAACACGATCATAATGGACAGTCAGAAAACATAAAAACATTCAGTAGCGATTTAGAAATCGGTGAAGATCATCAAGATCATCTACCATCGATGACGCATTTGATTGTACAAAATGAAAAAGTAGATGTGTTTCACCCAAGCTCTGAAGTTAAAGTGAATCCACAATTTCATTGGAAAAACAGCTATCAGGCTCCTGACCTGTTTCAACAAAGCCCACCTCCCGAATTTTCCCCGCTCATGGTGGGGTAGCCTAAAACATTCCCACCACTTTTATTATTTAAATAAGTGGGAAAAATCATGTCTTCACAATCAATTATACTCTTGCGTCATAGCTTGGTTGCTTGTATATGTGCAGCGGCTATGCAATATAGCTATGCTGAAAACGTTACCAGCTTTGAATCCGCTTTAGCAAAAGTACAAAGTTACCAGACTCAAGACAAGCTGTGGCAACAAGTTCAGCAAATATCTGAATTGAATATTCAGCAAAGTCGGTTATGGCAGAATCCAAGTATAAGTTTAGAACAGTCTGGCTTTGGCTCAGGTCAAGAACAGGAATTCAATGTTGGCGTTAGTCAACCTCTAGATCTATTTGGTCAGCGTAAGCTGAACCGGGTGATTGCCAATACCTCGAATCAACAAATCCAATTGCAACAGCAATTATGGAAGGCACAAAGCCAACTGATTGTTAAATTTGCATGGTCGCAATTTGCACTTGCTGAGGTTGAGCAGTCTGCTTATTCAGTACAGTTAAAAACAAGTAAAGCCAATCTGGACAGTGCCCAGAAACGCTATCAGGCAGGCAGTATTGCCCTGGTTGATTTTGAGCGTACCCAAATTGAAGCGCTAGAAATCCAACGACTTTATCAGCAAGCGATGCTGAATAAACAAGCTGCCGGTCGTCAGCTGTCTAATTTGTGGGGGGGAGAAACATCTTCACATCTTCAATTGAATAAAACCGCTATCCCTTGGCCAGAGCAAAGTCTCCAAACTGTGCAACGGTATATTGCTGAAGGGTGGCTAGAAAAATTCTATGCCTTGAACATTCAGCAATCGGATCATCAAATTGAAAATTTAAGAATTCAGGCACGTCCCAATCCGACTTTAAATGTAGGCATGAAACGTAGCAAAACCCCTAATGAAAGCAACGATACGACTTTGGCAATCGGCGTGGCTATTCCACTGAATATTTTCAACCGCCAGCAATATGCGATCCCGATGGTCCAGCAACAGCAAATATTGCTGAACCAACAGCAGCAGCGTGAGCTGAAGCAACAAATACTCAATATTGCCAACAGCATGCATCAGCTCAAAGGTTTACGTAGCCAGTTCGATGCCACAACAGCACAAGTTACTTTGGCGACCAAAGTTCAGAGCCGTACTTTACAAGGGTTTCAGGCAGGGAAACTGTCCATTACCGACGTTCAACAAGCAACCACCCAACTGCAGAATCTTCGATTGGGTCAATTACAAATTCTACGTCAAGCTTGGCAAACTGCCCTCGCAGCTGAGGCACTCAGTATTGGCACAAGTTATGAAGAAATTAGCCGTTCGGATGCCTATACACAACTGAATAAAAAGGCAGTCGAAGCATCGCAAAATTTAATCAATGGGGGAGCACGATAAAATGAACGCCAAGCAAAACGGAAAAATATCCCAGTCTCTCATGATTGCAATTTTGATTCTGATTACGGTCTTGGTCAGTCTGGTTATTTGGTTAAGTTCAAAAAAAACTGAATCTGAGGGGCATGGTCATGATGAGGGAAATGCCGAACATTCTGATGAAGATAGTTCTGAAGAAGGACATGCTGAAGAAGGCGAAATACAACTGACCAGCCAACAAATGGTTGAACAAGGTTTAAAAGTTGCTGTTGCATCCACAGGATTGGTTGAAAAGCTGACAACCCTGCCAGGTAAATTGGTGGTGAATACCGATCAACAAGCGCATATATCGCCTAATTTTAGTGGTCATGTCGAGCAGGTCAATGTGGCTTTAGGACAGAGCGTGCAAAAAGGACAAACGCTGGCTGTACTAATCGTGCCTGAACTGATCGACCAACAGGCAAATCTGCGTATGGCACAGGTGAATCTGGATTTGGCCCGTAAAGATTACCAGCGCGAACAGCAACTCTGGTCACAGGGGATTTCTGCCAAACAGGATTACCAGCGTGCCGAAAATGCCTACCGTCAAGCGCAGATTACTGTCCAGTCCTCACAAGCACGTTTAAATGCATTAGGTGCAAGTGGCAATAACAATGGGCGTTTTCTGATTAAAGCACCGATCTCTGGGGTGATCAGTCAAAAAGATATTGTGGTCGGTGAAAATGTGCAACTGGCTAATCAGCTCTTTGTCATTGAACAGCTGAAAGATTTATGGCTTGAGTTTAATTTGCCGAATCAATTCTCAGGTCAACTGCAAGCCGGGCAAAAAATTGACTTTAAAGTGAATGATTCAGATCAAATCTATAAAGCTACTGTACAAAGCTTAACCTCTCATGCAGATGTACAAACAGGGCGTCTGGTGGTGCGCGCAAAACTCGATGCGCAAGCTACTGAGTTGCGTTCTAATGTGTTAGTGAGAGTGTTGATTCCGGAAGCTACAGCAAAATCAGCCCTTCGGATTCAAAAGTCTGCGCTGCAAAGTATTGAAGGTGAAGACAGTATTTTCATCGTAGATTCAGAACAAAAAGGTCAAGTCCACTTAAAAGCACAGAAAGTGCAATTGGGGCAGGCTTCAAGTGATGGACAATGGCTTGAAGTGATTTCTGGGCTGACTGAAGGGCAGAAGTATATCGCTCAAGGCAGTTTCTTGTTGAAATCTGAATTAGAAAAAGACGAGGCAGGCCATGAACATTAATTCTGATCTGCCAAAACCAGAAGGTTTATTCGAACGAATCATTCAGTTTTCCATACAAAATGCGATTTGGGTGTTGCTCTTTGTCTGTACCTGGATTGCGGTCGGGGTGTATAGCTATCAGAAACTCCCGATTGATGCTGTACCCGATATTACCAATACCCAAGTCCAGATTAATACTCAAGCCAAGGGTTTTACTGCGCTTGAAGTCGAACAGCGGATTACCTATCCCATTGAAAATGCCATGGCTGGCATTCCGGATCTGGAGCTTACCCGTTCCATATCCCGTTATGGACTCTCTCAAGTCACCATTGTCTTTAAAGATGGGACTGATATTTATTGGGCCCGTCAGCAGATTAACCAACGGATACAGGAGGCGCAATCTGAGTTGCCTGCACAAATCGCACCGACGATGTCCCCCGTTTCTACGGGTCTCGGTGAGATTTATCAATGGGTACTGAAGGCAGATCCGAATGCGAAAAAGCCGGATGGAACTGCATACACGCCGATGGATTTGCGTGAGATTCAGGACTGGATTGTGCGTCCTCAACTGCAACGTGTTAAGGGAGTTGCAGAGGTCAACAGTATTGGTGGTTTTGAAAAAACCTATGTGGTCTCTCCCGATTTAAACCGGATGCAGCAACTGAATATCTCATTAGAACAACTGCAACAGGCTTTAGCGCAAAATAATGAGAACCGAGGTGCAGGTTATATTGAAGACAATGGTCAGCAACTGACGGTACGTGTACCGGGTACATTCAATGGGCTTTCTGATATTGAGAACACCATGCTGGGTAGCCCAAATGGCAGCCCAATTCGGGTTGGTGATATTGCGCAAGTCTCTATTGGGCATGATTTAAGAACCGGTGGGGCAACCTATAACGGCAAAGAAACCGTTTTAGGGATTGCCATGATGGCGATGGGTGGAAATAGCCGGACTGTTTCTAAAGCTGTGGATGCCAAGCTTCAAGATATTCAGAATAGTTTGCCTAAAGGGGTAGTGATTGAAACGGTGTACGACCGTACTACCTTGGTTGAGAAGGCGATTAAAACCGTTCAGAAAAACTTGGTAGAGGGAGCAATCCTGGTCATCATCATTCTGTTCCTGTTTTTAGGGAATATCCGTGCTGCCTTGATTACTGCCTGTGTCATTCCACTCTCTATGCTGTTTACCTTAACCGGGATGGCACAGAAAAATATCAGTGCCAATCTGATGAGTTTAGGTGCACTCGATTTCGGCATCATTGTCGATGGTGCTGTGGTGATTGTCGAAAACTGTATCCGGCGTTTAGCCCATACACAGCAACTGTTAAAACGACCTCTCACACAAAGTGAACGCTTTAAGGAAGTTTTTCTGGCTGCCCGCCAAGCACGTCGTCCTCTTATTTTTGGTCAGCTTATTATTTTGGTGGTGTATTTGCCGATTTTTGCTTTAAGTGGTGTAGAAGCAAAACTATTTCATCCGATGGCTTTAACCGTTGTTCTCGCACTGGTGGCAGCTATTATTTTATCGATCACCTTTGTGCCCGCTGCAGTTGCTTTATGGGTTAAAGGGGAGATCAAAGAAACGGAAAGCCGTTGGATGATCTGGCTCAAAACCCGATATCAACAGATATTGGATGGAGCCTATCATTACAAAGCGGTGGTTTTAACTTTTGCCATTTGTCTCCTGGTCATTACGGGTCTGCTCAGCACGAAGATTGGCAGTGAGTTTGCACCCCAGCTGAGTGAAGGTGATTTTGCGGTACAGCAATTACGTTCTCCAAGCACAGGCTTGGAAGAGTCTTTACGTATTCAGGAAAATACCGAAAAGCTTTTACTGAAAAACTTTCCCGAAATTAAAGCTATATTTGCCCGTACCGGGACTGCTGAAGTGGCGACAGATGTGATGCCACCGAATATTTCCGATGGTTATATCATGCTGAAACCACGTGAGGAATGGCCAGATTCAAAAGAAAGCCTAGATGCACTTCGAACCCGAATGGAAGCTTATCTTGCGACAATTCCCGGCAATAACAGTGAGTTTTCTCAGCCTATTGAGCTACGTTTTAATGAACTGATTTCAGGTATACGCAGTGATGTGGGGGTGAAGGTTTTTGGTGATGACATGCAGGTTTTGAATACTGAGGCTGCAAAAATCGCGAAAATCATTCAGCAAGTCGCAGGTAGCAGTGCGGTGAAAGTTGAACAAACTTCGGGTCTGCCTTTACTCAATGTAGAGATTGATAAAGCTTTAGCTGCCCAGTATGGCTTGAGTGTGAAATCTATTCAGGATGTGGTGGCTGCAAGTATTGGTGGACAAAGCGTGGGAGAGATTTTAGAAGGCGATCGTCGTTTTGATTTTGTTATCCGTCTTGGAGAGCAAGACCGTAGTGTCGCATCTGTTTCCCAGTTACCTATTCAGCTTCCAAATGGTGGCAGTATTTTATTGTCGGATGTCGCGCAAGTCTCGACCATTGAAGGAATCAACCAAGTCAGTCGAGAAAATGGTAAACGCCGAGTTGTGGTTACAACGAATGTTGAAGAGCGTGATTTAGGGTCTTTTGTTTCTGATGTACAGACACAGCTCAAAGCATACACTTTGCCAAGTGGTTATTGGATAGAATATGGCGGTCAGTTTGAAAATTTGGCTTCAGCCAAAGCACGGATGCAAATCGTGATTCCACTGGCTTTAATCACTATCTTTATTTTACTGATGGCGGTCTTTCACAATGTCAAAGAAAGTCTATTGGTCTTTACCGGGGTACCCTTTGCCTTGACCGGTGGTGTGCTGTTCCTTTGGCTAAGGGATATTCCATTATCGATGTCAGCTGGAATTGGCTTTATTGCCTTATCTGGTGTTGCAGTCCTCAATGGACTGGTAATGCTGACCTTTATTAAGGAATTAAGGGACAAATATCCAGTGCATAAAGCCGTGTGGCAAGGGGCTATTTTGCGCTTAAGACCAGTGTTGATGACAGCTTGTGTGGCTTCACTGGGTTTTGTACCAATGGCGCTGGCAACCGGAACAGGGGCTGAGGTTCAACGGCCACTGGCAACCGTAGTGATTGGCGGGATTATCTCTTCAACATTACTAACTTTGGTGCTGTTACCCGTGCTTTATCGTTGGATAAATGAAAAGAAAGTTTCTTAATCCAATAGATTAGTCGATTTACAGCAGAGATATTGGCTGTTATCCAATATCTCTGCTCATCATAAATAGAATAAGGAAAATATTTTATGTCAGAACATCATGATCATAGCCATGCGGTTGTTACTGAAGAAAATAGTAAGAAGTTAATGGTTGCCTTAGGTTTAACGACTACTTTTTTAATAGTAGAAGTTGTCGCTGCTTTTATTACCCAAAGTTTGGCTTTGTTATCTGATGCAGCTCATATGTTTACTGATGTAGCCGCTTTAGCTATTGCTCTTGCCGCTATCAAAATTGGTAAAAAAGCCGCAGATGATAAAAGAACTTTTGGCTATCAGCGATTTGAAATTTTAGCGGCTCTGTTTAATGCGGTGATGCTTTTTGTGGTAGCAATATATATTGTATATGAAGCTTATCAACGTTTTACGAATCCTGCTGAAATTCAAAGTGTTGGAATGATGATTGTCGCGGTCATTGGTTTGGTCATAAATTTGATTTCAATGAAAATCCTTTCTGCTAGTGCTGAAGGAAGTCTAAATATAAAAGGTGCATATTTAGAAGTTCTTAGTGATGCTCTAGGATCGATAGGCGTGATTATCGGAGGAATAGTTATTTATTTTACCCAGTGGATGTGGGTTGATACCGTAATCGCTGTGTTAATTGGCTTCTGGGTCTTACCTCGAACTTGGATTTTATTAAAACAAAGTATTCATATTCTGCTTGAAGGAGTTCCTGATGAGATTGATATTGAGTCGTTAAGAAATGATTTATTGAAGCTAGAGGGCGTTGAAGGGATTCATCAGTTGAAAGTCTGGGCTATATCCTCAAGAAATATTCATTTAACTGCTCATTTGGTTGCTCCGAATAGCAATACAGATCAACTCTATCAAAAGGCCTTAGAAGTTCTAAAACATAATCATAATATTACTGAAATTACGTTACAAATAGAAAATACGAAATGTAATACATTGAACCAACATAAACACTAATTTGGACTTTAGTCTTCATATAGATGTTTTGTGTAACTTTAAAGTATACCCTAAAGTTACACTGTGAAAGCTGTAAAATACATGTCTCATTTAAATGAAATTCATACATACGTTACATGTAACTTTTAAGATTAAGATTCATTAGTTACAATAAGCAGAAATAGTCATCTAGTAGATAACAATATGAAAGGTCATAAAGTTGGATATGTCAGAGTCAGCTCTATTGACCAAAATATTGGACGCCAACTTGAGGGAATTGAAGTAGACCGATTATTTGTCGATAAAGCTTCAGGAAAAAATACAGCCCGTCCTAAATTTCAGGAAATGCTCAGCTATGTCCGTGAAGGTGACATGATTGTTGTGCACTCTATGGATCGCTTCGCTAGGAGTCTTAAAGATTTAGTGACTGAGGTTGATCAGCTTGTAAAAAGGGGAGTGGCTATTCAGTTTGTGAAAGAGAATATTACATTTACGGCTCAGGCCACCCCGATGGATAATTTGATGTTGCAACTTGCAGATTATTGGATAAATCAGCCACTAATTCCTGTAAGCAGTTTACCAGTCACTCCTATTGCTAGTAGACCACTTTCAATTGAAACTAGGTATTTCACTCACTGGGTATATTAATGTTAATGGATTTGATGTTAATGAAATAAAGCCGAAACGCTGATAAAACTCCATCGCTTTTTTATCTTTAGCATGTATTACAACAAAATTAACACCAATAATTTGAGCAACTGTTGAAACTTGTTTAAGAGCATGGGCTAAAAGCACTTTCCCAATTCCTCGCCCCTGAACGGTTTGATCAACGGCAAAGCGACCTACAACTACACAAGGGAGCGGATAACGAGGTAATCGTTTAGTAAGCACAGTATCAACTACATCAAATCCTATGGATGTGCTGGATAAACAATAAAACCCTCTCACTTGTAGATCATCATCAATAGCAACATACGTTTTACTTGTTCCTGATTTCTGATGTTGGGATGCATACTGTTTTATGAATTTATTTAAATCATCTTGCCCGCAATTAAATGATTTTTTCTGATGATGGGCTTGTAAAACCTCAATTTTCATCTAATAAACTCATTAATTTTTTCATCTCATCATTTGCAGGGCGTGGGTTCTCAAGTATGTTCATTAACATATCTCGATCAGCATTATTTACTTTTAACTCATAATTAGATTTAAGTAATTCTTTTGCTCTTTCAAATGAGGATTGAAGCATAAAGGAACTTACACTGAGTCCCAATAAATTCGCAGCTTGTTCAATTACATTTTTTGCATCTACTGTTGAACGAATATTAATTCGTTCCGTTGCTAAGTTAGTCATATCCCACCCAACAAGTACATCAATTTGATGTACAAATTATAGCAGATTAAGATTGTGCTTCAAGATTCAAATTTGGATATTTTGTTTTGAATTATTTGAATAGAAAATCAATGGCCTACTACTATCCAAAATGAGTGGCAGGATTTGAATAAGAATAACTGGTAGGTTTACATAAGAATACTCAGCAACTTATGGGGGCTTTTGCCCAATTTGAACGAGAGATTATTTTAGAGCGCCAAAAAGAAGGGATTAAGATTGCAGCGGCTCAAGGTAAATATAAAGGTCGAGTCCATAAGTTAAATCAAGAGCAGGCTGAAGCTTTACGACACGCCTGGAAAGAAGGGAAATATCCATCGAAAGTCGATTTAGCTAAAGCTTTTGGTATTAGCAGACAGGCTGTCTATCGCTATTTGAAAAATGAAAATGTCATCGATAGACTTTATATTTGAAGCAACAGAAGACCTAAAGGGCTTTACTGGTATCCATTGATTGTTCAGCAACATTAAATAAAACCGTGGAACATTGATCAAAGAATAGGCGTGGAACGTGAACAATCATAAAAAAAGCCCATTCGAGGGTGAGTGGGCTATAAAACTGAAATCAACACATTGAATTATAACACAATTTAAAAAGTATTGCGTATAAGGTGTATTATGTTAATTTTAGAATCTCTTAGAAATGATTCACTTAATCTATAACCATTCTTTAATAATTAATACATTTATCCTAGAAAGATGAGTGCCCTAAAAGTGTAAAAAAATAGTCACAAAAATTTCAAAATAGCTCGATATTATTTAAATAAAATTTATACTAATACTTGATGTTGTATAAGCAAATATAGCTAATTACTTAAGTTAGCAGTACAAAACTTTATAAAATGGTGTTTTACAGAAATATTTACATTCTATAGCCTTTAGAATTTAGCTATAGCACCACAAAGTAGATGTATTTTTTGAAAATTTAATTAGATCAAGGAAAAATCATGAGAATAAATAAAATTAAAGATCATCAAAAGCGATTATTCTACTGATGAACTCTATAAAGAGGGTTACTCATTATTATACGGACAATAACGATGACTAGAATATTTATACTGATGTTCGTCGTTGGACTTTTGAGCGCTTGTCATAAGCCTTCATCAGCCGATCAGTCCAAGATACAAGAATTACAAGTGATGTCCTTTAGTGAGCAGACCTTGGCGCAATTTTCTTGGGAATTAATCGAGGCAACAAATGCTAATAGTGAACGTATAGATTCATTATTTCTGGCTTCAAAACCTGACCAACCTATCACGCTAAAATTTGCAGAAAAGATGCTGTATATTGGGAATTTGTTTTGTAATATAAATTCGATTGGTATTCATTTTAAGGGCAATCATTTATATGCTGAACAACCAATTGTTGCCACAATGATGGGCTGTCCTGATGATATCAACTTACGTGAAAGTACGATGATAGATATTCTGGTGAATGCTCCCACATTATATCTTCAATCTCGTAAGGGGCAGGCACAACTGCTTATAGAAACACAAAAAAAAGAGAAATTGATTTTTAAAGGTGTTCAAGTCAACAAGTAGTCTAAATTCTTGCAGTACACTGATGAAAATCATAAGGTAAAGTTAGATATGAGGAAGCCCAATCATTTAGTTGGGCTTCTTTGTTTAAATATCATTTTAAGAGCCGGTAACTTATTTTCTGTAAGTTCCCTTTTACTATTTTTCTTTTGAGTATTTTATTAATCTAATTCTTTTACGCACTCAATAAGTATTACCACTATACCAACTCTTAGAAAGAGCTTTGAATTCCCTATTTAACATAATTAATGTTATACGCAATCTAACTGTAACTCCAAAAGGCTTTGTTGCATAAACATTCAAAAGCCGAATTTTCCCCAAGCCGTTCAAATTTAAGTGACAACTCGGGTATGCGGTCTACCTAATTCCGTGAATTTATTTAATACTGCTACACGTGCATGTATTT
>NZ_VPCW01000031.1:0-27254 GCF_013418015.1 Acinetobacter sp. YH12211 | reverse complement strand
TCCAGAGCTGATTTGCCGTCGGTACCATCTGCGCCATCAATACCATCTGCACCTTTTAAGGCATTAAACATATCGGTGATCGTACCCTCTGGGCCAATCAAGCCAATCTCACGAGCCAGATCCAGAGCTGATTTGCCGTCGGTACCATCTGCGCCATCAATACCATCTGCACCTTTTAAGGCATTAAACATATCGGTGATCGTACCCTCTGGGCCAATCAAGCCAATCTCACGAGCCAGATCCAGAGCTGATTTGCCATCGGTACCATCCGTACCATCAGTACCTTTTAAGTAGGCCATCAGATCAGTTAGCGTTGCGCCCGCTGGCAGCAGATTTGCTTCAATCGCTAACTCAAGTGCAGATTTACCATCTGCACCATCAGTACCTTTTAAGTAAGCCATCAGATCAGTTAGCGTTGCGCCCGCTGGCAGCAGATTTGCTTCAATCGCTAACTCAAGTGCAGATTTACCATCTGCACCATCTGCACCTTTTAAGTAAGCCATCAGATCAGTTAGCGTTGCGCCCGCTGGCAGCAGATTTGCTTCAATCGCTAACTCAAGTGCAGATTTACCATCTGCACCTTGTAAAGATGCGATCCACTCAGCCTCGGTGCCAACATAGCCACCTGCTACCGCAATCTCATATGCTGATTTGCCATCTGCACCTTTTAACGATGCAAGCCAGTCAGCCTCGGTGCCAACATAGCCACCTGCTACCGCAATCTCATATGCTGATTTGCCATCTGCACCTTGTAAAGATGCGATCCACTCAGCCTCGGTGCCAACATAACCACCTGCTACCGCAATCTCATACGCTGATAGGCCATCCGCACCGTCCTGACCAGCAGGACCAGTTGCTCCTTTTTCTTCCTTAGAAGAAGAGTCGTTACTTGCAACTGCTGCCAACCCCGCCAAAGGAATTAATGCCAATAACCAGTATGGATTAAAGGTATAGGTTGCTGCCGCTAAAGGCTCACCACCTAAGGCCTGACCTGCTGCAATTTCATCTGCGAGCAAACTGACCGCATGTTCCTGTAAACCACTTTCTGGTACATAGGCGTAATAACTACCATTTTCATGCAAACCAATTAATAAATTGGTGCTTGTTCCATCTTGATTGTAATAATCTTCAATGATCAGATCCGTCTCAAATGGATGCTTTCTATCATCTTCAAAAGCCACATGCAGGTCATTGCCGACACGTTTTGTTTTGATATTTTCTGGCGCAAACTGGGTAGCAGCATCAATAAATTCATAGTTTACATTTTTCTTTGCCTGAATAATCACAGGCTGATCAGGTCCTTTTGTTGCCTGAAATGTTGAAATCACTTTGTTGGCATTGTGCAACTTAACAGTAATATTTTGATTTTGCATAATCATCATCCCAATCTTGTTACAACAAGAAGCATCAATATGTTTTTAAAAATTTAAATCTGGAAAAGTTGGTTTATTGCGCTTTAAAACCATATGTCACAACCTCTACACGGCGGTTCGGCAAGTTACATTCATCTCTGGCTGTTTTATTATTTGCAAAGCGAGCATCACAATCACTCACCACAAGCTCGTGCTCACCACGACCTTCTGCCAAAATATTTGAATTCGTCACACCTTGCTGAATCAATAGATGTCTTACTGTCTGTGCACGTTGTAAGGAAAGTCTCTGATTATATTCTTCTGAACCAACAGGATCGGTGTAACCAATTACCGCAATTTGTCCAATATGAACTGCATTTTTTTTGATTTCAGCTGCAATGACTGCAATCTCGCGCTGTCCTTGCGGTAACAGGTTTTGTGAATCTGCCTTGCCATAGGCAAATAATGCACTTGCAGCTAAAGTGTATTTTTTCACAACAGGCTGAGGGGCTTGAGCCTGCTGATACAATATTTTCGGACAAATACTGCTTTGTTCTAGGCGAGGCAGAGTATGAGTTTGTTCTTGTGTATGCTGTAGAGCTTGCTGAGCTTGCTGCTCGGTTAAAGGCTTAAGAGCCAGTTGATGATCATCGGCTTGAATGACCGAAAAATAATGTATGCGATTGTTGGTCAAATCAAAGGGGTTTTTTTGCTCACGCAGGATTGGATAATTTAGGTTGATATCAGTATATGCCACAGTGATATTGGTTGGCATTGCACATAACGGAATTGCTTTATAACCACCCGATTGTAAAGAGGTCAGGTATTTCCCCTCCACAAAAATATTCGCTGCCGTACCTTCTACAGCACCTGGCTCACGAATGAATACTGCCATTACCTGCTCTGAAGTCAAACTTTCAGTTGCAATTGCGGCATTTGGAATGAAGTTACGCCATTTTTCATTAGAAGATAACTGTCCAGTTGAACTACAACCGACTGCCAGCAATGAGAGACCTAAAATACTAACCAGCTTCTTTGCACCCATCGTCAAACCCCACGAATTTCACAAGTTGACTAAAACCTAGATTTAAGTTTTGCTAATAAAAGCCACAAAAATATAATTTCTGAGACAGAATTAACACTTACTCTTTCATAATAGTAAATAAAACAATAAAAATCTAACAAAAATCGAGGATTAAATATAATTTCTTCAAGATTTTTGTATTTTAAATATTATTCTCACAGAAACCTGACAATCATTCTCATTAAAGGATATGAGATTAAAAATATAGCAACAATTCTCTTTATCAATCGAATTGTATTTACAATTCTCAATCTCAAACACAACAATAGCACTTAACAAAATATTAATATCTTTACAACAATCCCATATCTTTATTATCGGATTAAGCTATTTTAAATTCTTAAAATATTAAGCCATTAAAATAACCTTAAATTTATTATGGATTTAAGATGCTTCATTTAAGTAATAGTCAAAATATTAATATTTATAGTTACCTTTTTGATTTTATTCATATAAAAATAAAATAATTAGCAAATAGTCAATAAAAAAGCCAGGCTTAAAACCTGACTTATTTTAGATATACTTCATAATGATAGAAGAGAAAGGATAATGCCTTAGCGCTCCTGTAATGCTTGCTTCATTCGTGTGATCGGTTTAATCAGGTATTGCAGAATGGTTTTTTCACCAGTTTTAACATCCACACTCGCAATCATGCCTGGAATAATCGGCATTGGTTGACCATTTTTATCGGTCAAAGCATTCTGGCTAGTTTCGACCAAAATCCGGTAGTAAGCTTCATCTGGATTCAAATTCAGCTCACTTGGACGGGTTTTATCACGTAAGGTATCTGGACTGATTAAAGTGACTTTGCCTTCAAGTCCACCATAAAGTGAATAGTCATAAGCAGTAATTTTTACAATCGCATCTAAACCTGGACGTACAAAAGCAACATCCTGAGGGCGAATATAAGCTTCTACCAGCAATTTATCATCCAGCGGAACAATTTCCATAATATCCTGTCCCGCCTGAACCACACCACCGACCGTATTGATTTTAATGTTTTTCACAATCCCCCGTAATGGTGCGCGTATTAAACTACGGTCTACCGGGTCGGCTCGCATCGCCATATTTTCTTTGGCCTGTGCCAGTTCAGATTCAATCCGTACCAGTTCATTGTTGGCTTCTGCTGCATACTGATTGCGTTTGTCATCTATTTGCAGGGCCAGGTCCGAAGACTGGCGACGCATACGTAACAATTCAACCTCGGACATTACTCCTTCTGCCACCATTGGTGCAGTAATGGCTATCTCACGGTCTAGCATCGACTTGCTGGTTCTTAGGCCAGACACTGCATCTTCTACCGCACGGCGTCGTGCTTCATAGGCAGCACGCTCACGGCGCTTTAAGTCTAAACTAATCCCTGCGGGAAACTGTATCACAGTACCATAAGATTCCGCACGTAAACGTGCCGCCATGGCTTCTAGGTTAGCAACCTTGGCTTCACTTTCACGTAATACCGCGGCACTTCTTGTATCGTCCAAGGTTAATAAAATTTGCCCTTTTTCAACTACATCCCCTTCACGCACCCGCATCTCTTTAATGGTGCCAGGATCAAGACTTTGTACAATCTGTTCACGGCTAGTCGGAATTACACTGCCTTGTCCACGCGTGACTTCTTCGACCGTGCTGTTATAGGCCCAAATCACAAAGACCACTAAAAACACGAACAGCAAACCAATCACCCAAAACAGCCCTGTATGCTTTTCTTTTTGCAAAGCTGCATTCAGATCATTAACCAGCTTCAGGTCTTTGGAATGTATCTGCTCAGATGACGGAGCTTGTTTATCTTTCATACATCTTTCTCAATTATTGCAGGCGATGTCACAGGGGTATTTTGCTTCACACTGTTAGCTTAACCATTTTCAGAGGTGGCTGCAGTATCGGAATTTGGGGTCACTGCCTGGCTCACTTGAGCTGAACTGCTCGCCCCTGCAGGTCGAATCACGCGTGGTGCAGTCATACGCACTTTTTGTTCGTTGTGCGCCAGCTTTTTCAGCACAGCATCACGAGGACCATCCATCACAATTTTGCCCTGATCCACCACCACAATCCGATCTACAATACTCAGCACCTGCATACGATGTGTCACCACCAACAGGGTTTTGTCTTTACACCATTGCCCTAATGCTTTCAGGGCTTTCTGCTCGGTGCCCTGATCCAATCCTGTGGTTGGTTCATCTAACAGCACCACTTTAGGATGACGTAAAGTTAAACGGGCCAGCGCAATAATTTGTTTTTGTCCGCCGGATAAGCCTTGCCCATCTTCACCCAATGGCATATCCAAACCTTTAGGATGGTTTTGGATCACCTGCTCTAAACCAAAGCGTTTCAGTGCATTGAGTAAATCCTGATTGCCTGTAAAGCCATCTTGACGTGCCAAATCTAAATTTTCACGTAAACTGCCTAAAAACAACCGTGGAGATTGTCCCAGCATGGCAATTTGATTACGCACAAAATTCGGATCAAGTTGGCGTAAATCCACCCCATCCAAAGTGATATTGCCCTGACTCGGCTCAAACAAACCACTGGCCAGTTTAAGCAAGGTGGTTTTACCACTGCCAATTTTGCCCAAAACCCCGACTTTCTCACCCGGTTTCAGCTGCAATTGCACGCCTTTGACCACCTCTGGCGTATCATCCTGATATTTAAAGCTCACCTGTTGCAGATTTAACTCACCGGCCACATGCTCCAGACTAATGTATTCACGTTCTGGGTCACGCTCAATTTTACGGTCAATAATACTTTGCAAACCTTGCATGCCGACTTTGGCTTGCTGGAAGCGAATGGCCAGATTGGCAATTTGTGCCAGTGGTGCCAGTGCACGCCCTGAGAGGATTACTGCAGCAATCAAGGCACCCATGGTGATTTTAGAATTAGCATCTGGACTATGAATTAAATAGGTACCGACAATCACCAGCAGTACCGTATTCAATTGTTGAACCCCGACAGAGAAATTCACCACAAAGTTGCTTAAATCACGGGTTTTAATACTGGATGCTGCACTACGGGCGGTATAAAAATCCCACTTTTCTTGTGCCCAGCTGGCGGCATTATTGGTTTTTAAGGTTTCAATCCCTTCAATTGCTTCAACTGCTAGACCTTGACGCTGTGCACCTTCACGCATTGATTCATTAATAAAACGTGCCAATGGACCTTGGGCTAAAAAACCAACCAGCATCACAATAGGAATCAGAATTAATGGCACCAAAGCCAACTTACCAGCGATGAGCCAAATGACCGTAATGAACAGCAATAAGAACGGTAAATCCACCAACACCAATAAACTGGCGCTGGTCATAAAATCACGTACCGACTCAAATTCACGCAAGTTATTGGCATAGGCCCCCGATGACGCAGGCTTTTCCGATAAATCCAGACTCATCACCCGTCTAAAAATAGCAGAACTAATGATCAGGTCGGCTTTTTTACCGGCAATATCGGTTAAATGCCCACGAATCATTTTAGCCACAAACTCAAACAGAATGGCTAAAACTACCCCAATACTGAGTACCCATAACGTTTCATAGGATTTATTCGGAATCACACGGTCATAGACATTCATCACATACAATGAACTGACCAAGGCCAAAAAGTTGATAATAAAAGTTGCTAAAATCACCTGATAATAATAGGAACGGAAACGCCAGATGACTTTCCAGAACCAGG
The DNA here is from genome assembly GCF_013418015.1 of Acinetobacter sp. YH12211. Taxonomy (NCBI): domain Bacteria; kingdom Pseudomonadati; phylum Pseudomonadota; class Gammaproteobacteria; order Moraxellales; family Moraxellaceae; genus Acinetobacter; species Acinetobacter sp. YH12211. The sequence goes on along the minus strand of NZ_VPCW01000031.1, from coordinate 21,152 downwards.
CTTTCGGCATGTGATATTCAGGTAGCTCTGAACGCAAATCACTGGCCAATTTGGGCTTAATAAACCAGCAATATCCCAAATACAATTCACTTAGTTGGGCTTGTGTCAGCTGTTGTTTTAAGCCATCAGTCTGCTGAATTTGATACACCCGCTCATCACCCACCCCTTCAATTTTGGTAATGACAGCTGCATTTTCATCGTGTAATACAATCACTACAGGCATTGCTAAAGATGGAATATCCTGCAAACTGCGCTGCGCCAAAGTGTTGTCAAAACCATGGGTTTTTAAAACCTCGCCCAGCGACTGATAATTCACCTGCAGGTTTTGATCATGGGTCACCTGTGCCATTAAGGTCGCTACAGAAATAGGCGTTCCCAAAAGCTGAGTAACCAAGGCAATATGTTCAATGATGGATTTCATGATCGTTTTAACAACCCTTCTGCTGTCACAAGAGTGGGATTAAAATTAAGGCCGTGCCTTCCAGTTTGAATGAGGTGCAGCCATCGCCCAGCTTGAAATTTTGCCTTGCGCACGTAAATACGCCAAAGCAGCCATACGGAAATCATTTTGTGCCGTCACATAGGCCATTTCTACCGCCGACAGTTCATTATAAGCATTTAAAACATCGACCAAGGTTTTACGTGCAATCTTAAATTGCTTTTCATTGGCTACGACTACATCACGTGATGCTGCAATTTGTTGCCGGCTAATGTCCATTTTTTGCTTGCTTTGAAACATATCAATTTCTGCAGTGCGGGCACGCTCTTCTATATCACGTTGAATTTGTCCTAATCGTGCCTGTGCAGCCACAATCGACTGCCCACCCTGCTCTACTGAATATTTGGTGCCCTGATTAAACACATCCCAAGCCATACTCAAATAGATCTCTCGGTCTTCAGTGGTGACATTACCTTCCAGATTAATACTTGGGTAGCGTTTAGTTTGACGATATTTATGTTCTGAGCGAAGACTGTCTAATTCCGCTTGTTGTGCCTGAAATGAAGGATGTTGACTGCTATCGCTCAGGCTATAACGCTCCACCCCATCTGTCACACTAAAATGGGCAAAAGGATCACTTAAACCTTCGGGATTAACATTCGGGGTGTATTTTTTTAAATTGCTTAAAGCAAAACCAAGCTCACGCTGCAAACCACTAATCATATGCTCGACCTGCATTTGTCGTGCTTTGGCTTGAATAAGTTCAGAACGGCGTCCCTGGTCATATTGCACAATAATGCCAATATCACGGGTAAATTTATTATGGCGCTCCAAACTGCGGTTTTGTACCGCTATAGATTCCTGGGCACGCAAGGCTTTAATATATTCACTGCCAATGGTGTAACCCAGTTCTTCTGCTGTTTCACCCGTTTTTTGCTGATAGTAAACAGATTTATTTTTATCTCGCTCGACCTGGGCACGAATTGCTCCAAACGAGTACAGGTTTAAAGTTCCTCGCAATCCCGGAGTCAAATCTTCACTGGTGTAATCAGCACGGTTTTCATGAGATTGACCAAGGATCTGATTGGCCGTGACAGCCAGAACAGGATAATGCAAGGCCTGCGATTCTTTGACTTTACTGATAGCGGCCTGCTCATTGGCTTGTGCCTCAATGATTAGCGGATCTTGCTGTAAAGCCATTTTTAAAATCGTTTGCAGCTCTGCGGCCTGGGCAAGGGAACTCAAACACAATGCGGTGAAAAGAATCTTTGCAGCATCTCCACCAATCTGTTTTGCAAACACTTTACACTTGTTCATACGTGACAAAATGAGTAGATAAATGATTCAAGACATCCCCCGGTATTTAAGCCTGTAAATTCCATAAAAGTATGCGATGGCTGTAAAAGTTTGATGGATTTCATAATTCTTTCCAATTCCACCAAATGTGTCAACCATTTTTAAGCTCTTCTTTACCTTATCTTCTAAGACTTTTCCAATAGATTCAAATGATTTCATCACATCTAGCCAAATGGAATAATCCCTTAGTTTGAATTGTTCAAGGCATTGATTGATCAGCGTTACTGGTTATCATTGATATAACATTCTATTTAAATCATGATTTATTTAATGATCATGTATATAAGTTCAACTAAAATTAATATAATACGGATTATCCGAAAATATTCAGACAAAAAAGCCCAACATCCTGTCGGGCTTTTTTATTGCCTATCATTTCTCATTTGCAAAACTAGCATAATGCTCCTAAAATATAGACCATAATCTATATTTTGGTTGTGGTATGTGGACAGTCATTACGACAGATCTATTTAATCAGTGGCTTGAACAGCAAGACGAATCAACACAAGAGAAGGTTCTGGCTGCCCTGGTTGTTCTACAGCAGCAAGGACCAAGTTTAGGCCACCCTTTAGTAGATACCGTCTATGACTCTAAATTTACCAACATGAAAGAGCTTCGTGTTCAACATCGAGGTAAACCACTGAGAGCTTTCTTCGCATTTGATCCATTACGTCAGGCCATTGTGCTATGTATTGCTGATAAAGGCGGGAAAAAGCGATTTTATAAAGAGATGCTGGATATTGCAGATGAGCAATACGAACTTCATCTCACCACCCTAGGAGATCAATTTAATGGCTAAAACCTTACAGGAATTATTGGCTAGTCGCTCTCCAGAGAGCCAAGCTCGTATTCAAAAAATGGCTGATGAACTACTTTTAGAAACTCAGCTTCACCTTATTCGAGAAGAATTAGAGATTTCCCAAAAAGAACTGGCTGAAACTCTTGGAATCAAACAACCATCACTTTCAGCAATCGAAAACCGTGGCAATGACCTTAAGATTTCAACCATGAAAAAGTATGTTGAGGCAATGGGCGGGAAGCTCCGTATTGATGTAGAGCTACCAACAGGAAAACATATAGGATTCAATGTTTAACAATAAAAATGGGAGCTCAAGGCCACTACTGTCCCATAGTTTGCTTTAAATAAAAAAACCTGAGTCTGAATAGTTAAAATATGAGTGCAAACAAACACTTTAACTATAAAGGACTCAGGTTTTGTCACATCAGAATACCGTATTTCGTCAATTACTCAAACCCATTTTAAGACAAGATTTTGAACGTCTGGCTAAACTGCACCACTCTGGGCAAAAATTAAGATCAGCCACCCGCTGGGATCAGTTTGTTGCCATATTAATGTCCCAACTTTCTTGTCGGCAAAGCTTAAGAGACATTCAATCCAATCTCGAATCACAACAGGAAAAGCTCTATCATCTGGGCGCGAAAAGAATTGCGCGAAGCACCTTAGCAAGACTCAATGAAGAACAGCCCGCCAGCCTGTATCAGCAATTGTTCACGCAGCTGCTTCAGCGCTGTGAAAACTCTAAAACTGCACATAAATTTAGATTCAAGAATCCGCTGTATTCTCTAGATGCCAGTCATATTGATCTTTCACTGTCATTATGCGAATGGGCAAAAGTGCATGAATCCAAAGCCAGTATTAAACTCAGTGTTGGGTTAAATCACAGCAATACCATTCCTGAATTTGTAGCGCTGGGGGATGGTATTGAAAATGATATGGTGCAAGGCAGAGCATTTAAATTTCCTGCTGGCAGCATTATCGTCTTTGATAAAGGATATGTTGATTATCAATGGTTTGCTCATTTGACACATCAGAAAGTCAGCTTCGTAACTCGGCTACGCCCCAAGACAGTTTATCAAGTTAAATCAAGCCGCAGTGTATTAGCGACTAAAGGCATTATTGCGGATGAATGTATTGAATTGAGCAGTGCGCATGCCAAAAAAAGGGGTGCACCTAAATTATTAAGACGTATAGAGTTTTATGATACAGATAAGAAAAGAACATTCGAATTATTTTCTATCTTTACTAGGCTCTATGATCAAAATCATACTGGTACTCAACACTGTAAATTTGAGAATGAACCTGTACGTACAGACTCATTCTCTATCGATAAAGATATTAGAAATAGCTACATAGAGTTTATTTCTAGCTTATTCAAATTAGTCGTTCATATTAGGCTTTACTATGGATGAACAATAATTTTTACAGCAGACTCATTATTATGAATCAGCGTTTCAAAGCCTTTAGAAATAAGATCATCTAATGCAATACGTTGGGTAATAAAAGGTTCTAGATTAATCTTACCTTGCTCGACTAAACGGATGGTTTCCTGATGGTCATTGACATAAGCAATCGTTCCACGAATATCGAGCTCTTTCATGACCACACTATGCACATTAATTGTGGCAGGATGGCTCCAAATAGAAACGATAACGACTACACCCGTTGGTTTCATTGCTGCAACGAGTGTATCCATGACTTTATTGACACTACTACATTCAAAAGCGACATCTACACCGCGGTCTTCTGTAATTTTCATTACCTCAGCAACTACATCAACCTTAGATGGGTCTAGTACATAATCGGCAACACCCGCTTCTATCGCTTTTTCTTTACGTTTTGCACTCAGTTCAGTAATGATGACCGTGAGACCTTTAGCCTTTAAAATAGCAGATAAAAGTAAGCCTATTGGGCCTGCTCCACCAACCAGTGCGATATCGCCAGCTTTTGCGCCGCTTCTGACATAGGCATGATGACCGACAGATAAAGGTTCTATCAATGCTGCTTGGTCTAAAGGAATATCATTTGAAATAGGATGTACCCAACGCCGCTGAACTGCAATTTTTTCAGAAAGACCACCACCGCGTCCGCCTAAACCAATAAAGTTCATATTTTTTGATAAATGATACTTATCATTGGGGCCAGTCGGCACATCGTCAGCAATAATGTAGGGTTCAACTACGACATGTTGCCCAATTTGGATATCATCTACACCCTCTCCAACTGCATAAACCACGCCTGAAAATTCATGTCCCATTGTTACAGGTGCAGATTCTCCCGAAATTGGGTGTGGGTGACCACAAGGTGGAATAAAAATAGGACCTTCCATGAATTCATGTAAATCTGTACCACAAATACCACACCACGCAACTTGAATTCCAACTGTGCCTGGAAGTACTTTCGGTTCAGGGATATCTTCAATTCGAATATCCCCTCGGTCATAAAAACGAGCTGCTTTCATTTTGTATTCCTTATATTGATGTTAACGGTAAACCATTCCACCATCTGTCAAAATAGACTGACCTGTAATGTAGTTTGCATCCTCACTGGCTAAAAATGCAACTAATGCAGCCACGTCATCTGGTGTTTCAGCACGTCCTAAAGCAATACTATCTACATATTTTTTATACGTTTGACCAATTGGTGCACCTGTAATTTCAGAGAACCGCTGATCTATTTCGACCCACATGTCTGTACCCACAACACCCGGACAATAACTATTTACAGTAATTTTAGCACTGGCATATTCTTTAGCCGCAGCTTGCGTTAATGCACGAACTGCAAATTTAGTTGCCGAATAAACACCGAGCAAAGCAAAACCTTCATGACCTGCTATTGAGCATGCATTAATAATTTTTCCAGCCTGTTGGCGTTGTTTAAATTTATTTGCTGCGGCTTGAATCCCCCAAAGTACACCACCGACATTAATGTTCATAATTTGGGTAAATTCACTCGGCGTTACTTCTGCCAAAGCTTTGACTTGTGCAATACCTGCATTATTAATCATGATATCAAAACCATTAAGTGTCGATTCTGCATGATTAATAGCGTCACTGATTTGTATTGGATCTGAAATATCCGCAATAAATGTGGTGGCTTTTACGCCAAAGGCTTCAACCTCTTTTTGAACAGTATTTAACTTTTCTTGATGAAGATCGACCAAGGCAATATGAACACCTTCTTGTGCTAAACGTAAGGCAATACCACGTCCAATGCCTTGTGCCGCACCCGTAATTAAAGCAACTTTGTTGTTTAAACCTCTAGGCATGTTGCGACTCCTTAAATATGGATTGCACGTTGCATCGCCGACAAGACCGACTCATGCATCGCCTCAGACAAAGTAGGATGAGGGAAAATGACCTGCGCTAAGCTTTCATCGGTAGCTTCTAGGTATTTCGCGATGGCAAAACCTTGAATGTGTTCGGTGACTTCATGTCCAACCATGTGAGCACCCAACAATTCACCCGTTTCCTGACTAAAAATGGTTTTAATAAATCCTGCGCTATCGTCCAAAGCCAATGCTTTACCATTCGCTTGTAAAGGAAACTTCCCCACATTGATATTCAAGCCCGTAGCTTTCGCTTTCTGTTCTGTCAAACCAATACTGGCCACTTGTGGATGGGTAAAGATACAGCCCGGAATTTGTGTACGATCTAAAGCATGTACATGACTTAGGCCTGCAATTTTCTCCACACAAAGAATGGCTTCATGACTGGCTTTGTGTGCCAAACACGGTGCACCTGCGACATCACCAATTGCATAAATGCCCACTACATTGGTTTTACACCATGAGTCGACTTTAATAAAACCATTCTCAAATTCAACTCCCAAAGCTTCTAGGCCAAGATTTTCAGCATTCGGTTTCACGCCAATAGCTGAAAGCACCTTTTCAACAGTAATGATTTGCACACCTGTGGCAGTTTCAATATGACAATGTACTTGAGCCTGATCAGTTTCTATTTTTTTTACAGTCGCTTCGGTTAAAACCTGCATACCCTGCTGTTCAAATTGCTTTTGTACATACTTCGCAACTTCAATGTCTTCGCTAGGGAGAATCTGCTTTGCAATATCAACCAAGGTAACTTGGCAGCCTAAGTCTTGGTATAGGCTTGCAAACTCACTGCCTATAGCCCCCGAACCAATGACCAGTAAAGATTTTGGTAATTGTTCCGGAACTAAAGCCTCTTTATAACTCCAGACCTGATGGCCATCTACAGGAATATGAGGCAAATTGGCCGCACGTGCACCTGTTGCGACAATAATATGCGGTGCAGAAATCTGCAGTTTTTGACCATTCGCATCTGTAAGCTCTAATTGCTCTTTGGCAATAAACTGGGCTGCCGCGTTAAAAACAGTGATTTGATTTTTTTTCAATAATTGACCGATACCTTGCACGAGTTGCTCAGAAACCTGTCTGCTATGATGGACCAGTTTTTGAATATCAAAATCAATCGCGTTAAGCGTAAAGCCAAACTGCCCTGCATGTTTAAACTGCTGCGCAAGCACAGCCCCGCTCAATAATGCCTTGGTGGGAATGCATCCCCAATTAAGACACACTCCGCCTAACTGTTGTTTTTCAACGATTGCAGTTTTTAATCCCAGTTGCGCTGCGCGAATCGCAGCGACATATCCTCCAGGACCAGCACCAATAACCACAAGATCAAATTGTGTATCTGACATGGCTGTTCCTCCTACACCAAAATTAATGCAGGATTTTCGACAAACTGCTTCAATGCCGATAAGAATTGAGCACCCAACGCACCATCAATGACACGATGATCACAAGACAATGTTGCGGTCACCATTTCACGAACAACAATCTCATCATTTTCAACGACAGCACGTTTCTCTGCTGCACCTAAGGCTAGAATTGCACCTTGAGGCGGGTTAATAATGGCATCAAACTGTTGAATACCAAGCATGCCCAAATTGGAAATACTGAAACTGCCCCCTTGAAACTCATCAGGTGCCAATTTTCCAGTTTTGGCACGTGTCACCAGATCACGCATATCATTGGAAATTTGCGCCAAAGATTTACGGTTCGCTGCTTTAATAATTGGCGTGATCAGTCCATTTTCGATGGCTACAGCAACCGAAATATCAGCCTGTTCAAACTGTAAAATATGCTGATTCTCTTCATCAAACTGAACATTAACTTGTGGAACTTTAATCAGTGCAGCAGCAGCAGCTTTAATCAGCATATCGTTAATGGACAGTTTGACTTGCGGTACAGTACTGTTAATTTGCTGACGCAAAGCCTGAACCGACTCAACATTTAAGTCTATTGTTAAGCGAAAATGTGGTGCATTGCGTTTTGCCGCTTGTAGCCGTGCAGCGATTGCTTTACGCATACCATTCATAGCTACGGTGGTGAATTTTGCAGACTCTGTTGGATGCGCATACTCAGTATGTTGAGCTTGTACAGGATTTTCCCGTTGATATACAGCTTCAACATCTTCCTTACAGACTCGTCCACGTGAACCTGATGCACGACAATCATGCAAATTAATGCCCCATTGTTTTGCCAAACGGCGGGCAACAGGTGTCGCTAGAACATCACTGTCATCTGCTTTAGATTTCGCGGCTTTCGTGCTGGCTTGATGACGTACATCTGGCCAAGAACCACCAGCAGCTTGAACTGCGGCCTGAATATCTTGAACACTGATACGGCCTTCACGTCCAGAACCCGTAATCTGAGCCAAGTTTACATTATGCTTTTCAGCCAATTTCAAGGCATGTGGCGTTGCAAAAATATCATCGCTTTGTTGGTAGCCTTGTAACGCAGCAGGAATAGAATATCCGCCCTGAGTCACCGCTTTTGATCCATTACCAACACTGTTCTGTTTAGGAGCAGCTTGTACTTTGGTTTCAACTTGAGCCACATCGACTTTTTCAGGAACCGCTGCTACCGCTTTATTTTCAGTTACAGAAGGTGTTCCACCTAAAGACTGTGCAAATGCTTCAACTTCTGCATCGGAAACTTGGGCGTCTGCACAAATTGCAATGATTCCACCTACGACCAGTGTGTCACCATCGTTAGCAATAATTTTTCGTAGCAGGCCATCAAAAGGTGCCTCCAATACATTGACGATTTTTGTGGTTTCAATTTCACAAATTTCCTGTCCTTTACTAAATTGGGTACCTTCCTGAATCAGCCATTGGGCAATCGTACCCTCTTCCATGGACAAACCCCATTTTGGGATTTCTAAAGTTTTAATTTCGCTCATCCTAAGCCTCCAACGTCTTGCGTACAGCCTGTTCGATGCGTTCTGCACTAGGTAGCCATTCTTTTTCTAGTACTGGTGAAAATGGTACGGGTGAGTGTGGTGGAGTGACTAATTCGATTGGTGCTTTAAGATAATGAAAGCCTTTCTGCGCAATAAGCGCAGCCACATCATGTCCGAAACCACAACGTGCTGCTGATTCATCTACAATCACCACACGGCCTGTTGAAGCTACTGACTCTAAAATGCCATCTTCATCTAATGGTGAAATGGTTCTAGGGTCAACCACTTCAACCGAAATGCCTTCTTTTGCGAGCTTATCAGCGACTTCATTGGCACGATGCACCATCAAACTTAAGGCAATAATGGTGATATCTGTGCCTTCACGGGTGTAATTTGCGACACCAAAAGGAATAGTGTAGGACTCATCTGGCACTTCGCCCTTAATGTCGTACAACAACTTGTGTTCACAAAAGACTACTGGGTCGTCATCTCGAATGGCTTGAATCAACAACCCTTTTACATCATAGGCACTTGAAGGCACCACCACTTTTAAGCCTGGCACTGAGGCAAACACGTTATATGGCGACTGAGAATGCTGCGCTGCTGCGGAAAAACCTGCACCGATCATGCCTCGTACAACGAGTGGCGCTTTGGCTTTGCCACCAAACATGTAGCGGAATTTCGCCGCTTGGTTATACAACATGTCATAACACACACCATAAAAATCCATAAACATTAAATCTGCCACAGGTCTTAAACCTGTAGCAGCAGCACCTGCCGCCATACCAATAATCGCAGATTCTGTAATTGGAGTATCAATGACTCGTTCAGAGCCAAATTCAGTCCATAGGCCTTTGGTTACACCAAGTACTCCGCCAAAACCTTCCAGCTTATTATCATCGGTATTTTTGCCACCATGCCCACCACGAACATCTTCACCAACCACAATAACACTTGGGTCTCGGCGCATTTCTAATTCAATTGCTTCTTTAATCGCATTTCGATAACTTTTATTTGGCATTTTTCTACTATTCCTTTAGTAAGAGACGTAAACATCAGTAAGTAACTGAGAGACTTCTGGGTACTTAGCTGCGCGTGCTTTTGCAACGGCATCGTCTACATTGGCTTTAGACTGGGCGTCAATCGCATCGAGTTTGGCTTCGTCAATTTTGCCTTTGACTTTTTCACGGAATATCTTCAATGGGTCTTTATGTTCTTTGACATAATCCAGTTCTTCTTTGGAACGAATAAGTCCCGGATCACCTTCAAAATGTCCATAAAAACGGTTGGTTACTGTTTCAATCACACTCGGACCTTCACCACGGCGGGCACGTTCAATGGCTTTTTGTGCAACTTCATACACAGCAAAAAAGTCTGTTCCATCTACTTTTTCAGCGGGTAAGCCAAAACCTGCTGCTCGGCCTGCAATGTCTTTACTGCCTACGGCATAATCATGTGCAGTACCTTCACCAAAACCGTTATTTTCAAAAACAAAAATCACAGGGAGCTTCAACACCACAGCCATATTCATTGCTTCAAAAGTTAAGCCCTGATTTGAACCACCATCACCGGTAAAAGAAAGACCAATCCCACCATTTTTGAGTGTTTTAGCACTTAAAGCTGCCCCAATAGCCAAAGGTGGACCACCACCTACAATACCGTTTGCACCGAGCATGCCTTTATCTAAATCCGCAATGTGCATTGAGCCACCTTTACCACGACACAAACCATCATCTTTGCCAAAAATTTCAAGCATCATGGCGTGAATGTCACAGCCCTTAGCAATACAATGTCCATGCCCACGGTGTGTTGATGTAATGAAGTCCTTATCTGTTAAATTTTCACAAATCCCTACTGCAACAGCTTCCTCACCGCTATAGAGATGGATGAAACCAGGAATATCACCTGTATTGTTTTCATCGTGAAGTCGATCCTCAAATTCACGAATGTCGCGCATTCTTTTGTATGCTGCTAGCAATTGCTCTTCCGTTAATTGCATATCTTTGTTCCTTATTTAATATGCTTAAAAGAAAATCCAAAATTGAATAATTGGATTTTTAAATCGTATATTTATATAAGAATATTTTTACTTAATTTCATATTAGACTAAAAAAATATAATCCATAAAAAGATGAGATAAATATTAAAAACAGAAGGTTATGAAATTAAAAATTTTTGTAAAATTTTACAATAGTTCAATCACATACAAAAACAAACCTTTAACCAACCTTTGTTTTATATGATAAGTTTTTTGCCCTGTTTTAATATTATTAATTCATTTAAATCAGTTTATTTAATATCAGGGTATATATTAATTATTTTAAATGATGGAGTGTTTGTAATGGATTTAAATAACACAGTATTAACTGGAAAGAAGCTACGTGGCGCTGAAAAAATGGCGCGTATTCCAATTAAAGTTGTTCCAACGGAAACGACACCGAAAAAGCCAGAATGGATTCGGACTAAAATTAGTCAACCTGAGGAAGTTCAAATCATTAAGGATTTATTACGACAACAGGAACTACATACGGTTTGTGAAGAAGCGGCCTGCCCCAATTTGCCACAATGCTTTAGCGGAGGGACTGCAACGTTTATGATCATGGGAGATATTTGTACTCGACGCTGCCCATTCTGTGATGTCGCACATGGTCGTCCTAATATCCTAGATCCTAATGAGCCAAAGCATCTGGCTGAAACAGTCAAGAATCTAAACTTAAAGTATGTCGTGATTACTTCTGTTGATCGAGACGACTTAAAAGATGGTGGTGCACAGCATTTTGCAGATTGCATTCGAGAAATTCGTCAAACCAGTCCAGAGACTCTGATAGAAATTTTGGTTCCTGATTTTCGTGGTCGTGCAGATATTGCCCTGAAGATTCTGAGCCAAAACCCACCTGATGTTTTTAATCATAATATTGAAACCGTGCCACGTCTGTATAAAGCCATGCGACCAGGCTCTAACTATCAGCATTCATTGGATTTACTCAAGAAATTTAAACACTACTGTCCCGATATTCCAACCAAATGCGGTTTGATGGTCGGTTTAGGAGAAGTCGAGGCTGAGATTATTGTCTTATTAAATGATTTGAAAGATTACCACGTTGACTATGTCACAATCGGTCAATACTTACAGCCATCTAAGTCTCATGCGCCAATTCATCGTTTTGTTACGTTGCAAGAGTTTAAGCATTATCAAACACATGGAGAGCGCTTAGCGTTTAAAAATATTTGGAGTGCGCCATTAGTACGATCAAGTTATTTTGCAGACCGTCAGTATTATGGAGAGTCTGTACCTGCCCCATATATACGTGAATGACTTTTCATTATTTACATGCTTCATTGATAAATATGACGGTTACGTTTATTAACATTTCAGATGGAAATAGTCATTTTCAGCCCATAAGAACCCTTTTAAAGTAACTCAAGGACTGGTAAAGCCAAAAGATATGATTTAATCAAGCAAAGATAAAAGCATTTAAAATCGAAGCAAGAAGAAATGACGTAAATCACTATAAATTTGGAAGCTTATTTCTAAAGTTTTAAAATATTACAGTCTCATCATAAAGGAATATGATATGAACCTGTTCAATACAGCACCTGCAAAAAAGCTGCAAACAACCCATTTAATTAATCAAACTACTGTACATGCTGCCCCTGTTTTAGCATTGCCTCAAGAAGATAAAACGTCTTTATTCCGCCGTTCTATTCAGCATAATTATGCAGATTTACTCAAAATAGCAAATGATTCAGATATGGCGATTGGTCTTACAGATCATCACGGGACTCTCTTGTGGACATGGAGTAGTTCAGCGATGCTTTCTTCTGCTGAACAAGTTCATTTTATTGAGGGCGGACATTGGTCTACACAGGCAGTTGGAACCAATGCGATTGGTATGGTGTTAAACAGCCAAATATCAAGTTGCGTCTATTCTCATGAAAACCAAATGGACAGCGTTCGTGATTGGGTCTGTTATGCAGCACCGATTTGGGACCCAACATCGGGACAATTTCATGGCATTATCAATCTTTCCACAAAATATAAAAAACATACCCCTCTAGGCATTCTTGCTGTGGAACGCTGTGCAGACTTAATACAGCGTGCCATAAAATTTGAGCAGCAAAATTTTTTGTACATTAAAGCGCTAGGTTCACCTTGGGTTCAATTTAATGGGCAAACATTAAACTTGAGTCACCGTCAAATTGAAATACTTTGCATTTTAGCTTTGAATCCCCATGGAATTGGCTTAGAAGAGTTACACTATGCCCTTTATGGTGAGCGTAGTGTCAGCCTAAAAACCCTAAAGGCTGAGCTTTCACAACTTCGTAGCCTATTACCTCATTCAATTGAAGCTCGCATTTATAGGCTTAGCTGTGAAGTCCAATGTGATTTTTTACGTGCTGAACAATCATTAAATGCAAATCTTATTTCCAGTACATTCTCACTATATAAAGGTAGCTTTCTCTCTAAATCAGAAAGCCCTTTACTCAGCACTTGGAGACATTGTTTTGATGCCCGTTTGAGCCAGTTGATCTATCAAATAAAGGATATCGATCAGTTATTAAGAATTATTGGGCAGACACATGACCGAATTGATGCTGTACAGCGTTTATTAGAGTTATTACCACAGGACAGTATCCACCGTAATTATTTTTCAAATCTGATTTAGATTTGATCTGTTGCTTCAATTCTAAAGTTTTATTGTGAAACAGATTGAAAAGGAAGCTTGATTTTCATACTCCTTTAATGAGAATGTACGATCAAGTCTGAACTAATACAGAATATCGCTTATAAAGCTTATAAATAAGCTTTTAGTTGTTCAAACAAGTGAGACCACCTCTTTTTGAGTAAACTTTTCTTTATCAATTTTCAGCACGTAGCGGGTATTACGCCCACCACCTTCCAGTTTATACAGCACATCGTTTTCCAAAAGCTCGGTTAGGTGACGTGTTGCTGTAGCCTTACTTACTCCAGTGAGCTTTTGATACTGTGAAGCATTAATTCCGAGAGGGAAATCATTCTCTTCGCCATTGAGTAAACGATTTAAAACTTTATTCTGGGCTTCATTGAATTCGATATGAGAATAAGTGCTCCAAAATTTCGCTTTAGTGATCGTTCGATCAAGTCGTAGTAAAGACCTATCGATACTTTTTTCTAAGGTGTTTAAAAACCAGACCAACCACTCATTGATTGTATAAGTATCATTCTGGCATTTCTCAAGGACCTCATAATAACTACTACGATTTTCATGAATGGCCACGGACATAGCATATAAACGGATACTTTGGTGATCCATTTGAGCTAATGCTAAATCTGTAATAACACGCGTAATACGACCATTACCATCTTCAAATGGATGTAATGTCACAAACCAAAAATGAGCAAGTGCAGCTCGCAATAACGGATCAAGCATTACATCTTCTCTAGAACTATTGAACCATTCTATAAATTCATTCATTAGTCCCTGTAAATGCTCTCCACCCTCAGGTGCTTCAAAGTAAACCTTGGTAGTAGTACCATAAAGAGAACCACCAACAACCTGCATTGGTGCCTCGTTATCACGAATTTCTCCTACTTTGATTTTTTGCGCAGCATAATCAAAGCGTTCTATAGTTTGAAAAAGCCAGTTATGCCATTGTAATAAGCGCTCCATTGTTAATGGCGCATTATGATTGCTCACTGCATCCATCATGATATTGGCTAAACCTTCATTTTTATCTTGAATGGGTGCAGGATTTTCTTCTGTTACCCCTAAACGCCGAGCTAATGAGGATTTGAGTGAACGAACATTCAACTTCTCATCTTCAATGAGTGAGGATGCGACTAGATTTGTGAGCAGTGTATCTAATGGTAATGCCTCAGCTTCTGGTGATACTTTGCTCTCTCCGACTAATTGACCTATCTTCTTATGAATTAAACGTAATTTTACTGTGACAAGTGCTTCATCCCATTTAAATTTAGTCCAGTTTGCTTTTTGCCATACCCATTTTTTCATAAGCATTCCCCCTACTGCATGAGCCGATTGTAACACCTATTCGGCTCATTTAGTGAGCTATTAATTCAGTTATTCAGCTCATTTATGACGATTGACCTAATAAAACCTAGATTGTGAGCCGAATAATTGGCTTAAACAGCTCATATAGTGAGCCAAATATACAGGTTATTCGGCTCATTTACTTCTTTTAGCCATTAGGTTGGTTCTGTTAATTTTTTAATGCGATCAGGCTTTGTTGCACAAACCTATGTGTAAAGGCTTTTTCAGCGATATAATTTTCAAATGAAGAAGCCTACACCTAAAATCTATCGTACAACCAATTGGTCCTCGTATAACCAAGCTTTAATCAAGCGAGGAAATATTTCAATCTGGTTTGATCCTAAGACGCAATGGTATGCACAACCACAAGGCAAGCACGGACGAAATCAAACTTATTCCGATACAGCGATTCAATGCTGTTTAATGATCAAATCTCTATTCCGTCTTTCTTTACGTATGGTTACTGGCTTTGTTCAAAGCCTGATTAAACTCTGTGGCTTGAATTGGACAGCGCCAGATTACTCCACCCTTTGTAGACGACAAAAGCATATTGATATTGCGATAAGCTATCAGAAAAGTCGTGATGGGTTACACCTACTCGTCGACTCTGCGGGTTTAAAATTTTTAGGTGAAGGCGAATGGAAGCGTAAAAAACATCAGCCTGAATACCGTCGGCAATGGCGTAAACTGCATATTGGTATAGATGTTGAAACACTGCAAATACGTGCCGTTCAGCTTACGACAAATAATGTCAGTGATTCACAAGTACTAGGTGATTTACTGGATCAAATTCCACTAGATGAGCGAATAGATTCTGTCTATACCGATGGCGCGTACGACACGAAGTGCTGCAGACAAGTGATTTCAGATCGTCAAACACATGCAGTAATTCCACCCAGAAAGAATGCCAAGCCCTGGAAAGATTCTAAAATAAGTTCAATAGAACGAAATGAGTTACTTCAAACGGTTAAACATTTAGGCAGAACCCTATGGAAAAAATGGTCGGGTTATCACCGTCGTAGTTTGGTGGAAACCAAGATGCATTGCATCAAATTATTAGGAGATAAGCTGACGGCAAGACATTTTCAAAGTCAGGTCAATGAAATTCATGCGCGTGTGGCAGTTCTGAATAGATTTACGGAATTAGGTAGACCTCACACCCAAGTTGTCTCTTGAATTTGAATGGATTGGGGAAAACTCAGCTTTTGAATGTTTATGCAACAAAGCCCAGTCAATCTCATAGTCTAGTTTGAATAAAAACTTATCTATGTACCTTCAATTTTAAGCATGGTTTGATTCTCTCTTTTCAAATAAATGGCCATGCAATACTCAGTAAAAATAATAGCCCTAATACGGTGCAACTAATTTGCCAAAAACGCAAAGGATCTCGTTCAATGATTGCTGGTGGTTTAGAGCTTAATAATTCTTTGGAAGGATGCATTAGATTATGAATGAGTTCAGATAAGGCCTCAAAACGATGTGTCGGTTCAATACTCAGCGCTTGGCCTAAAATTTTATCTAACCATATAGGTAAATCAGGCCGATATTTCCTGATGGAATAGTATTGAACTTTTTTAAGCTGCTTTAAACTGTTACAGCGAGCTAAATCTGTCCCATAAGGTAATTGTTTGGTCAGTAAATAATAGGCCATTACCGCCAAAGAAAATTGGTCTGAATGTACAGATGGCGAATGATCAATAAAATACTCCGGTGCCATAAATGCTAAGGTTCCGAGTGGTCGATTCGCATTTTTAGGATTAATTTCGACCAGGCCTCTTACTGCTGTTGAACCATAATCAATCAGTTTAATTTTCATGGCACTTTCTGTATTTAAAACAATGATGTTTTTTGGCCGTATATCCTGATGCAGCATCTCCAGCCGGTGCATTGCATTTAAAGCCAAAGCTGTTTGTTGCAAAATTGGTAAAATCTCATCGAGATTTAAAGGCTTTTCCTGGCGATGCAGCCATTGAGCCAAAGTTTCACCCTGTAAATATTCATAACATTGGAATAAATATTTTTTCTCAGTGTTATGTGGATAACACTGCATCAGGTTGTCATGCTTCAGACGTTTTGATACCCAATCTTCGAGTTGAAATTGCTCTACGGCATACTTATCTTGCTGTAAATCTACCCCCAAAGTTTTTATAACCAAAGGCTGCTGCTGAGTATCGTGTGCCAAATACAGGCAACTGCGATGATTTTGGTGCAAAATCTTATCAATCACATAGCCTTCAAAAACTTCACCTTTACTGAGCTGTTGTGGAAATACATAATCCTGCTGAATATGAAACTGATTCAGTTCAGGCAACTGTTCTACACGGATCACCTGGAAACTTAAGTTATCATCACTGCCCTGTTCTAAAGCTTTTTCAACTAATCCTTTGGCAAGTTGATTTAAATCTGCATCTATTAAAGTTAAATCTAATAATTGTTGATCTGTGACAAATTCATAGACCCCATCGGTCATTAGTAAAAAAATATCTTTTTCTTTGAGTTCAATATTTCGATAATCAATTTCAATACGATAATCCGCACCTAAGGCTCGACTAAGATAATGCTCTTTGGAAGACAACCAGACACGATGATCATGGGTTAGTAATTCAATTTCATGATCGCGAATGCGGTAAATACGACTATCACCAACATGAAAAACATGGGCTTGTTGCTGTTTTAAAATCAGTGCAGATAAGGTACAGACATACCCTCGGTCTTTATCAAAACGTCCTTGACTTTGTTGAGTCTGTGCATAAAGCCATGAATTGGTCGCGCGGATCACTCGTTCTGCTGAAGTCTGTGTACTCCAGGCATCTGAAGTAGAATAATAATCCGATAAAAAACTGCTGACTGCAGTTTCTGCTGCAATATGGCTGACATTGCTGCTACTGATCCCGTCTGCAATTGCACAGGCAATGCCCTTACTGCTAAGCGCGTGGCCTTCAGGAATATAGACCCCATGGAAATCCTGATTCTGTGCTTTGATTCCAGCGGAAGAATATTGCCCGATGCTGATCTTTAATTTTTTATTCATTTTAAATACTCAAAAAGGGATCGAATTGATCCCTTTAATCTCAAGACATAAATCATCATGCTCAGATTAGAATTCTTTTTTATCGCCAGTACGGACATGGGTGGTATAAAGTGCCAGACCTGTTAATGCCAAACCGCCCACCAGATTACCTAAAGCAACCGGCAGTTCATTCCATAGGAAGTAGTCAGCAATCGAGAAGTCACCGCCCATCATCATGGCAAATGGGAACAGGAACATGTTCACGACAGAGTGCTCAAAGCCCATGGCAAAGAACAGCATAATTGGCATCCACATGGCAATAAATTTGCCACTCACCGTAGTAGACATCATCGCGCCAATGACACCTAATGACACCATCCAGTTACACAGCATGCCACGGATAAAAATAGTCATCCAGCCGGCGAATCCGTATTCGGCATAACCTAATGTCCGCTCCTCGCCAATATGCGCAATTTTTACGCCGACAGGGTTTGGATCCGCTGCAAAACCCATGGTATAAACCGCTGCCATGAGCACCGCAACGACTAAACAGCCTGTAAAGTTCCCTACAAACACCAAGCCCCAGTTTTTTAGAATACGTCCCCATGTCACCCCTGGGCGTTTATCTAGCCATGCCAGCGGCGTAAGTACAAACACCCCAGTTAATAGGTCATAGCCCAATAAATACAACATACAAAAACCAACTGGAAACAGGAGCGCACCAATCAATGGTGATCCTGTTTGCACGGCTATGGTAATGGCAAATACCGCTGCCAAGGCCAGAATGGCCCCTGCCATAAAGGCACGAATCAATACATCACGGGTTGCCATATGTAATTTGGATTCACCCGCATCTACCACTTTTTTTGCAAACTCTGCAGGAGCAAGATATGCCATGTTGTCGTCCTCTTTTTCAATATACAAACCTGTTTTTAAAAAAAAGACGCCTAAGATCAATGAAGACCTTAGGCGCCGTTGCCTTAAATGCTTGAACAGTTAAAGGTGAATGGCGTCATTGCCATATATCTCAAAGTACAAGCAAAAGCTATGCCATAAAAAATTATTAATCTTTTAATTATTCACTGTCTTATTGAGCATAAATTTTAAAATGATGATTGGCATGATATCTGCATCATCTACTCCGCATAACAATTTGTTTAAGAATCATTTGGAGAGGATTATGATTACCCATCGTCAACAAGTAACTGACATGATCATTTCAGCGAAAGTTTTAAAATCAATTAAATGGTCAGATGTCGCCAAAGAAATAGAACTTTCTAAAGAATGGGTAACCGCTGCATGTTTAGGTCAGATGGCTTTTAATAAAGAGCAGGCAGAAAAAATCGGTCAGATTTTTGGCTTAAGTAATGAAGCTGTTGCATGGCTACAAATCGTGCCATACAAAGGTTCATTGCCGACCAGCGTGCCTACTGATCCCTTAATTTATCGCTGGTATGAAGTAGTGAGTGTTTATGGTTCGACCATTAAAGAACTGATTCATGAAGAATTCGGAGATGGGATCATGAGTGCTATTGATTTTAGTATGGATATCCAACGCGAAGAAAATCCGAATGGTGACCGGGTAAATGTCGTATTGTCTGGCAAGTTTTTACCTTATAAAACCTATTAATTTGTCTTGTCCTGAAATAGATTGACAGTATTCCACTTCAAACCGAGTTAAGCAATTAGCTCAGTTTTAGTTTGCTCATACGTCTGATTCGGGGTGTTCATATTTAAACTTAAATGTGGTCTATAGCAATTATAAATCATGATAGATTCCGCAATTAAGTGATCTAACTCCTTCATGGTTTGACATCGTGTAGTTAAAAACTCCTGCTTTAATATTCCATTAATCCGCTCTGCTAATGCATTTTGGTATGAGAAACACTGTTTCGCAAGTGCGCCATCTGTCATAGAAGGACATACCCCATAATGGCGTAATGCCACCTTTCACAAAGCAACAAGGCTTCAGAAGTTGATACGTTGTGCTGGCCATTACATTGTCCCCATTCAGAACGAACTTCGACCAGCTCACCATCCTGAATCCCGTATTTCAATGCATCATTCGAATGAATTTCACAATACGGTTCGGCACGATGTGTACTGAGATGGGCAGATAATCCAGTGCAGCTCATAGCAGGCTCATGATTTTTTCGGTCTGGGCAAATTTCTGAAAAAATAAGGTTAATTTTTCAATAGTAATCCCGGTTCGTTGAGCCACGCTTTCAATCGATGACTCTGTCGAGCTGCTGGCAAGTGCCTGCTCCAGACCTTGAGTATGTTGGGTAATAAAATCCAGATCGGTATAGCCATTTTGCTGAAGATATTGCAACAAGCCATTAAACAGCGCGACATCCTGACCTGGTAAAATGGGTAAGTGTAAATCTGCCGCTTCACAGGTTGCAGTAAAGCGTGGATTAATCACCACTACAAATAAATCCCGCTCTTCTTTGGCTTTCATGATGCGCTGATAAAGCACCAGATGGCACCAGGCCGTATTGGAACCCACCAGAACCACCATTTCTGTCTGCTCAAAGTCTGTGTAGCTGGTATGTGCTGCCACAGCAGCAGATGACATACACAGCCTTGAATTGGTATCAATATTGGCAGTACCGAGATAACCTTTTACAAATTTGTTCACCACATAATAGTCTTCAGTCAAAAGCTGGCCGGAGACATAAAAGGCGATGCTGTCGCGCCCATACTGATCAATACATTGCTGAAATTTATTGGCAATACTTGAAATGGTATGATCCCAAGTACTTATTTGCCGCTGTTCATTTCGACCTGTCATCGGATGCAGAAGCCGGGTTTTTAGGCTAAGTGTATCGGCAAGATGACTGCCTTTAATACACAACTTGCCCAAGTTCGCCGGATGCTGAACATCGCCTTCAATCTCAACCTTTTCACCCGTCGGGGTTTGGCTTACGTGCGCAATGACGCCACAGCCTACCCCACAATAAGGACAGGTCGTCTGAGTAGTTTTTATTTGGGATTCAGTAGAGCTATGTAGTTCCATAACCGGAATACTATTCATTGCTGCTGTGCTCCTTAATCATCCAAATTCACTTGTTTCACCAAATCTCTGATATCTAGCTTTTACAGGTTTGATTTAAATTTTTTCTATGTCTCAAATGCTTTAATTCTCCCCAACCCTCCTTTAGCATAGGTATCTACACAATTTCCATGTTTTGCGTTAAATTGAAGAGCATGCTCTTTAATTTTAACATCTCTCGCTTAGATCAGCGCCTTGTCAAACGTTACAACAACCTTGTTCAACTCAATATGA
>NZ_VPCW01000030.1:0-27987 GCF_013418015.1 Acinetobacter sp. YH12211 | reverse complement strand
AGAGTTGGGTGTATTTCTTCATTGTGTGCTTTCCAATTGCGAGTTGAAAAAGTCTAATGATTCTATGAATACACCTAACTTTTTCAACTGACTACAAATGTGTTGCACTTGGGATTTGAATCTGCGATTTATGTCATGCCGTAGTCATCAAAATGTCATAAATATGCAATAAACTGTAGTAAATGAATGACCTAACTGTAGGAAATGACGATGATTCAAAAACTAACACTTGCTGCTTTAATTGCTGCATCTTTAGCCTTGACTGCTTGTGCAAAAAAAGAAAGCGCACCTGCGACTGAAACTGATGCATCTTCTGCAGTTGTAGATAACGCTCAAGTTACACCAGAACAACAAGCTGCAATCGACGCAATTGACCAACCAATCTTGGATGAAGGCAACACCGATATTCCTGAAGACGTTGCAAATGCACCTGCTGACGTTGCGACTGCAGACACAGAAGTTGCTGCTTCTGAAGCGCAATAAGTGCTGAAAAACGACAAATTGTAGTAATTTGTTTAAAAGTCCCTGCTTTTGCAGGGACTTTTTTTTGAAAAAGGCGATTTGTTGCTGAATTGAAACAAATCACAGGGTAGAATAACCAACATTATTTGGGAGGATATTATGGCTCTTATTTCATTGCGCCAGCTCTTGGATCATGCCGGTGAACATGCTTACGGCGTTCCAGCGTTTAACGTCAACAACTTAGAACAAATGCGCGCAATTATGTTAGCCGCAGATGCAACCAATTCACCTGTAATTGTTCAAGCTTCGGCAGGTGCGCGTAAATATGCAGGTGCGCCATTCTTGCGTCACCTGATTTTGGCTGCAATTGAAGAGTGGCCACATATTCCAGTGGTTATGCACCAAGACCATGGTACAAGCCCTGATGTATGTCAGCGTTCGATCCAACTAGGCTTTTCATCAGTAATGATGGATGGTTCTTTGGGTGAAGATGGTAAAACACCAACGTCGTATGAATACAACGTCGAAGTGACGCGTCGTACTGTGCAAATGGCGCATGCGTGTGGTGTATCGGTTGAAGGTGAGATTGGCTGTTTAGGTAGTCTTGAAACAGGTATGGCAGGTGAAGAAGATGGCGTGGGCGCAGAAGGCGTACTTGACCACTCTCAATTGTTAACATCTGTTGAAGAAGCACGTAGCTTCGTTGCAGATACTAATGTGGATGCTTTAGCGATTGCTGTTGGTACTTCGCACGGTGCATACAAGTTTACTCGTCCACCTACAGGCGATATTCTTGCAATTGACCGTATTAAAGAAATTCATGCTGCGTTGCCAAATACACACCTTGTAATGCACGGCTCTAGCTCTGTACCACAAGAATGGTTGGCGGTGATTAACCAATACGGCGGTGACATCAAAGAAACTTATGGTGTACCTGTTGAGCAATTGGTTGAAGCAATTAAGCATGGTGTGCGTAAAATCAACATCGATACAGATTTACGTTTAGCTTCTACTGGTGCAATGCGCCGTATGATGGCAGAACAACCAAGCGAATTTGACCCACGTAAATTCTTCGCAAAAACTGTAGATGCAATGAAACAAATTTGTATAGACCGTTATGAAGCATTTGGTACTGCAGGTAATGCAGACAAAATTCGCCCAATTTCTTTAGAGAAAATGGTTGAACGTTACAAATAATTCTTAATTTAATTAAGAACTCGAAAGCCCACAGTCCTTGTGGGCTTTTTACTGATGAGTCCACAACTTCCAATCAAGAACAAAAACAATCCTCGAGCGTGTCATGGAACTGATTGTAGCCGCAGCCTTTTGTAGTGTACTGGTCTCTATTTTATTAAAAGTCTGCAAAACGCAGGGTTTTAACCCCATGCAGATGATTACATGGAATTATGTCAGTGCCAGTGTGTTGTGTTTTTACTGGTTTAAACCCAACTTGGGCACGATCTCAATCCAACATACGCCGTGGTGGCTCATTATTAGTTTGGGTGTGTTGTTGCCCTGTGTCTTTTTAGCATTAGCAAAATCGTTGGACAGCGCAGGTATTTTAAAAACTGAAATTGCACAGCGTTTGTCAGTGGTTTTGTCTTTAGCAGCCGCTTATTTTATTTTTCAGGAAAATTTTAGCCAACTGAAAATTGTGGGAATCGCGCTTGGGATTATCGCGGTCTTATGCATTTTGTATTCGCATCGTGCTGCAGTGCAGTCTGCTAAAGCGCAACAAGGCATCTTATATTTGAGCTGTGTTTGGTTGGGTTATGCACTGATTGATGTTTTGCTTAAATACACCACAGGTTTAGGACTGCAATTTGCAGTTGCACTGAATTTGATGTTTGTATGTGCTTTTGTTTTGGCGATGGCTTATATCTTAATCCGCGATAAAAGCATGGGCAGTATGCAAAATATCAGTGCAGGTTTAATTTTGGGTGCACTGAATTTTGCCAATATTGCCTTGTATGTCAAAGCTCACATGCTGCTCAAAGACAGCCCTGCAGTGGTATTTGCAGGGATGAATATTTTAGTGGTGCTATTTGGCGTGATCAGTGGAGTATTGTTCTTTAAAGAAAAGCTGAAAAGCACGACCACTATTGGGCTAGGCTTGGCATTGCTTAGTGTGCTTTGCCTCGCTTATGCCATGACGGTTTAAGATAACTCAACATAAAGCGAAAAGGATGTCGCAATAAATCTGCAGTTTCTGCAAGACCATGCAGCATTGTGGTTCTATCGCAGATCGGGCAGCGCAGGGTTGGATAGCTTGGTTTGGCTTGATATAAATACAGTTTTTTACAACGTCGGCATTCTAGTTTTAGCGGCATTAAATTGAGCATCATACACCTCATTTTTATTTTTGATAGAGATTGAGTACAGATTGCAAATATAGATAAAGCAAAATTCAGACCAAAAAATAGGGACAAATTTTGTCCCTAGTGTTATCGCATGTTTGTTTTACAGTTGCGTGAAAATCTCACGTTTATCAAGGCGTGATTTTGGCAGTTTGGCATTAAAATCTTGTTCACTACGATAGCCTAAACACAATAAAACCGAAGGAATCAGTCCTTGCTCAGTTAGTTGCAGTTCTTGAGTTAAAATTGCTTCATCAAAACCACCAATTGGCGTTGCGTCAATTCCTTCAATGCCTGCAGCCAAAAGCATTTGTCCGAGTGCAATAAAGGTTTGATTTTCTGCCCAACGCTGAATATCGCCTTTTTCATTGCGGTAGTAATCGACATAACCTGTGCGGCTGTCTTTCTGACCTTGTTTAGCGGCTTCATCTTTAAAGCGTCCACTAGCAGCATCCTGATTAAGCAGGTTTTCTAAATGTAATTCGCTAATGTCAGCTTTGGTGCAAAATAAAATGGTATGCGAAGCATCTAAAACTTTAGGGGCGTTATAGGCGTACTTTCCAACTAAAGCTTTAGCAATACGTTGTTTGGCTTCAGGGCGATCTGCAATAAAAAAATGCCACGGCTGAATATTAATGGAAGATGGTGCTAAACGCAGAATTTCTAATAAACGCTCAAATTGTTCTGCAGGAATAGTGCGACTCGCATCATAGGCTTTGGTCGTATAACGAGTTTGTGCAACGTTGAGCAAATCCATGAATCATCTCCATTTAAAGACTATATTTGGGGCAGGTGTGCGCCAAAAGCTTAACATGCCTCGCTATGCTAACGGAATGAATCCATGTGCTATTTATGCGGTTAAGATGAGATGAGCACGACATAAACATCTTTAAACTTAGTGTTAAATTCAATCATGCAAGACGTTTTCACTATTGGTTGTTTATAGCAAATAGGCGTTAAATATAAACTTGAGCATGGTGCATCCCAAAGGTGTATGGATGGAATATATCAATTATTTTAAGCGTAAATTAAAAACTCAGCAGCAAATTGGCTTATGGGTAGGTTTAGCAGATGCGTATGGTACTGAAATTGCTGCCAATGCAGGCTATGACTGGCTTTTAATTGATGGGGAACATGCACCGAGTGATTTAAGAACCACTTTGTCACAATTACAAAGTATTGCGGCTTATCCCTCTCAAGCGGTGGTGCGCCCGCCGATTGGCAGTGTGCAACTCATTAAACAACTGTTGGATATTGGCGTACAAACTTTGCTGATTCCTATGGTTGAAAGCGTTGAACACGCTGAGTTGATGGTCAAAGCGGTACGTTATCCACCTGAAGGTATTCGCGGCGTAGGCGCAGCTTTAGCACGTGCAACTCGCTGGAACAGTATTCCAAATTATTACGCGACAGCGCATGAAAATATTTGTTTGCTCATTCAAATTGAATCGGTCACAGGTTTAGAAAATCTGGATGCTATTTTACAAGTCGATGGGATTGATGGGGTGTTTATTGGTGCGGTGGATTTATCTGCCACGATGGGTTATGAAGGCAATCCGAACCATCCAGAAGTACAAGCCGCTGTGGTCGATGCGATTCAACGGATTCGTGCAGCAGGCAAAGCAGCAGGGATTTTATCGACCCAACATGAAGTGACACAAAAGTATTTGGATTTAGGCACAGAATTTGTGGCAGTTGGGGTAGATACCAGTGTGTTGATGACTTCGCTGCGTGAGTTGTTGGCTAAATATAAAGCTGATGCCGAAGTGATTAAAACGGAAGGTGGGTATTAATCTGCTAGCTGAAGAGATTTTGGCTAAAGAGGTTTTAGTTAGCTATGTTTAGCTAAGTACCTTTAGTGTTGTATCTATTATTTTTATGTAAAGATGTTGCGCTTAATAGTTCCAATGACTCAGTTGCCAAGTTGCTAAGGCTTGATTTGGTTCAACTACTAAAATTTGTGCAGCATCTGTGCGCCAATCGCCTAATACAATTCTAGGTTTGCCGTGTTCATTGTGAATATTTGGACGATGCGTATGCCCATGAATTAACACATCTGCATGCTGCAAGGCTTGTGACACAGCATCTGCATTTACGTCCATGACGTCATAACTTTTGACTTGATTGGCTTGCTGACTTTTTTTGCGGAAACCTTGTGCAAGTTTTTGCCGAAAAGCCAAAGGTGTTTTCTTTAAAATCCCTAAAATGATGGGATTGCGAATGATTTTACGGAATTTTTGATAGGACACATCATCGGTACACAGTGCATCGCCATGTTCTAAACGTACCTGTTGAGAACCAATATGCAGCGTGTACACATCGGGCAGGAGTTGTCCTGAAAACTGATCTAAAAATTTCTGACCCAAAGCGAAATCACGATTGCCGACAATAAAGTAAATTTG
Source organism: Acinetobacter sp. YH12211 (assembly GCF_013418015.1). NCBI lineage: Bacteria > Pseudomonadati > Pseudomonadota > Gammaproteobacteria > Moraxellales > Moraxellaceae > Acinetobacter > Acinetobacter sp. YH12211. The sequence continues at coordinate 22,766 of NZ_VPCW01000030.1, read as the reverse complement.
ATTACCTGCTTGGCTAAATTGCTTTAAACGTGCAACAACTTCATCGAGCCACGCTGCGGTGTAATCATCGCCAATCCATGCATTAAACCAGTCGCCTAAAATATACAGTTGGGTGTTTTTATTTTGATAAGCGTCTAGCAAATCTAAAAACCCCCGAACAAGTCGAGGGTGATTTGGTGACAAGTGTAAATCTGCGATAAACAGATAGGTCACGAATTATTCCTTGGAATCTCCCGAAATCCCTCTTTTAAAAGAGGGATTTCTCCTCCCTAAACGAATTTTAAAGCAGTACTTTAAAATGATGTGCGTAAGCGAGGTCGGGTAAGATTCTTATTCAGCAATGATTTTTGCAGATTCAATCACCACATTTTCTAGTGGAACATCTGCGTGATAACCACGGTTGCCAGTACGCACGCCTTTAATTGCATCTACAACGTCCATACCTTCAACAACTTTACCAAACACGGCATAACCCCAACCTTGTGCAGTTTTGCCTGTGTGGTTTAAGAAAGAGTTATTTTTTACGTTAATGAAGAACTGTGCAGAAGCAGAGTGAGGTGCTTGGGTACGTGCCATTGCAATTGTACCAACATCGTTGCTTAAGCCGTTGTCTGCTTCGTTTTCAATCGCATCACGTGTTGCTTTTTCTTTGAAGTTTTCATCCATGCCACCGCCTTGGATCATGAAACCATCAATAACACGGTGGAAAATTACGCCGTCATAAAAACCATCACGAACGTATTCTAAGAAGTTAGCAACTGTAATTGGTGCTTTTTCAGCGTTCAATTCTAAAACAATACGACCTTTATTGGTGTTTAATTCGACTTGAGGAAAACTCATTGTGTAATCTCCTAAACATGGACACGAATGCCATGGGTTTTTTGGTTGAGAGAAGCATAAGCAAACTGTAAACTACAAGGCAAGTAAAAACGTTATTTTCTTTGTTAAAAACAAGGAAAAGCGTTCTAATGGGTGATGTATGCTTCACTACTGAAGTTTCTGTAACCTAGTTTATCCAATTTTATTTTAGAAGTGATTTTATTGCTATGAAGCCAAATGATGTTGTTGCATCTCTGCCAAACACCCCGACACCAAGTTCAAATGCCTCTGTCGATGCTGTGCAGCAAGAACAACAGCCGGGCTTAGACTTTATACGTCAAGTCATTACCGATGATATTGCGGCGGGTCGCACTCAGCAGGTGGTGACACGTTTTCCACCTGAGCCGAATGGTTATTTGCATATTGGTCACGTGAAAGCAATTTGCTTGAACTTTGGCATCGCACAAGAATATCAAGGGGTGTGTAACTTACGTTTTGATGACACCAACCCAGATGCAGAAGAACAAGAATATGTTGATGGTATTGCCAATGACGTGAAATGGCTGGGTTTTGAGTGGAATGGCGAACCACGCTATGCATCAAGCTATTTCGATCAATTATATACATGGGCAATTCAGCTGATCGAACAAGGCGATGCTTATGTCGATTTGCAAACCCCTGATGAGATTAAGCTCAATCGTGGTTCTTTTGTAGAGCTGGGTAAAAATTCGCCATATCGTGATACGCCAGTAGCAGAAAACTTGGCTTTATTTGAAAAAATGCGCAATGGTGAATTAGGCGAAGGTCAGGCAGTACTCCGTGCCAAAATTGATATGGCTTCACCAAACGTACACATGCGTGATCCGATTTTGTATCGTGTTTTACATTCATCGCATCACCAAACGGGCGATAAATGGAAAATGTACCCAATGTATGATTATGCGCATCCATTATCAGATGCCATTGAAGGCATTACTCATTCACTATGTACTTTAGAATTCCAAGACCATCGTCCATTCTATGATTGGGTGGTGGAAAAGGTGAAATCCGAGGCTGTGCCGCGTCAGTATGAATCTAGCCGTTTGAATATTGATTACACCATCACATCTAAGCGTAAATTGCGTAAATTGGTTGAAGGCGGTTTTGTGAAAGGTTGGGATGACCCACGTATGCCAACAGTGGTCGGTATGCGTCGTCGTGGCTTTACACCAGAAGGTTTGCGTGATTTCTGTAAGCGTGTAGGTGTGTCTAAGTCTGATGGTATTGTGGATGTGGCAATGCTTGAATATTGCATCCGTCAATCTTTGGAAAATACTGCAGCACGTGGTATGGCGGTGTTAAATCCACTTAAAGTGACTTTGACTAACTTGCCAGAAGCATTAGATTTGGTCCATGCACGTCATCCAAATGTAGATATGGGTGAACGTATCATTCCACTGACTTCTGAAATTTACATTGACCGTAAAGACTTTGAAGAAGTGCCGCCTAAAGGCTTTAAGCGTTTAGTGCCTGAAGGAGAAGTACGTTTACGTCATGCTTATGTAATCAAGTGTGATGAAGTGATTAAAGATGCTAACGGCGAAGTCATTGAGCTGAAATGTTCAATTGACCCTGAAACTTTGGGCAAAAACCCAGAAGGTCGTAAAGTAAAAGGCGTGATTCACTGGGTCTCTGCAAGTAAAGGCGTTGCGGCAGAAGTTCGCTTATATGATCGCTTATTTACTGAGTCTGATCCAGAAGTGGGTGATGATTTCTTGGCGAATTTAAACCCCGAATCGTTGACTGTGGTACAAGCCATTGTTGAACCTGCATTGGCAACAGCACAACCAGAAGATCGTTTCCAATTTGAACGTGAAGGTTATTTTGTTGCAGATCAGTATGATCACAGTGCGGAAAAACCAGTGTTTAACCGCATTTTAGACTTAAAAGACAGCTTCAAACCTGGCAAGTAACACCTTATTTAAGTTTTAGCTTGCAACTTGAAAGCCCAACTTGATCAATTCAGGTTGGGCTTTTGGTTTTATCTATTTGAGGTTTATAGAATATTTTGTGAGATATACAGTGTCGCTAAAATGACTGCGATTAGCGGTTTTTATGCTGTTCCTGCTTCATCAGGATTTGCGGTAACTGCATTTTGGCTTTATCGCGTAGTTTCTTCTTAATATAGAGCACTAAAGCAAAGCAAGTGGTGGTCAGGGTCAGCATCATACTGTTCATATAACTCATCAATGAACTGACATAACCAATGGTGGTTAAACGATCCATCATCTTAAATACTTGCGGGCTGCTTTCCACACCTGTAATTGCCCAAGTGCATAAATGTTCACAGTTATTCATAATCAGATGATAATTGTTTTCATGCATTCTGGAGCGCATACGGCGTACCACTTTGCGGCCTTTATACTTGGGCGCATGATACGACTGCACAATAATATTTTTGCCGTGACTAAACTTTTCAATACTGGTCATTTCAATCGGGTGTTTTTTAAAAAGATGTGCAAAACCCGAATAGTGAATCACGCGACCACGCCCGGCATAGATACCATGATGGCTATAGCCGAAGTGTTTCACAATTAAATGTGCCCCTAAAGGAAATCGTGTTTTCTGCTTGAGCATCGTACGCTTGACCAATAAAGTAACATGAGTAGAGAAAAGAAATCAGGTTTTATAGTGTACTGCGTCTGAAGCAAATATGCGATAACCCATTCAGTTATATGCACAATTTGTAACATAGCAGGTATGGAGATGATAATGTTTTGTTCTCGGTGGAAGTGCTTATTGCTCTGTTATTTATTCTGCACGCCTACTGCACAAGCGGAAATTCGCGCATGGACGGTTAACAACAGTAAAATCAATGCAGATGTGGTGGAAGTGACACAGTTGTCACAGTTAGGCTTATATCTGAAAGATCGGCAAGGGAAACCATATCTGCAAATTTCACAACTACAAAAAAATCTACAGTCTTGTGAAAACATGCAATTTGCCATGAATGCAGGCATGTTTCATCCAGATTATTCGCCTGTGGGTTTGTATGTGGAACAAGGACGACAACTTAAAAAGCTGAACCGACAGCAACAGGGATGGGGGAATTTTTTAATTCAGCCCAATGGTGTACTGGCGTGGAATCATCAACGGGTGTTTTTAGGAACAACCCAACAATATGCCAATCAAGCGTTCAAAGCGCAGTATGCGACACAGTCTGGCCCAATGTTAGTTATTAATCGCCAGTTAAATTCACGTTTTTTGGCAGACAGTACTTCTTATAAAATTAGAAATGGGGTTGGGTTAAAAGACCAAAGCCTGTACTTTGTGATTAGCAAGACGCCCGTAACTTTTCATCAATTTGCCACCTTTTTTAAAGATGAGCTGCAAACGCCAAATGCCTTGTATTTAGATGGTTCGATTTCTACAGCGTATATTCCGCAATTACAACGTCATACTCATCCACATCGCAATTTAGGTCCAATTTTAGCTTATATAGATCATCAAGGCTGTAAACCCTAACATTGGAATTTGGTTTTGGCTTGGCTGAATTTATTGTCCAATAAAACCTAAGGCTGTGCCTTGCATCCTGCAGATTTTGACTGCTTCTTCGCTTTTCATTTGTTTGACTTCATTTTCAAATTGCTTTTTTTGTTGTTTAAGTTGCTCATCTGAAATACCCATGTTTTTAGCAAAACTTTCCATTTTCTCCCAAGTTTCGGCACATTCTTTCGGCATTGGGCTACAGGCTGTTAAACTTAGGCTGAGTAGGGCAAGACAGCTAAGGCTAGTTTTTTTCATTGTCATTTTCTCTGTTTGAATAATTCGAATTTATTGGTGTAATGATTATGTGTAGAAATATTAGCGCATGATTATGAAGATATGATTGACTGCGTTTGAAAAGATTAGCGTTTTTGTGCAAGTTCAAGCACGTGTCGCGATTTATAAAATTTATCGTTCTAATATATATGCAGCCATTAAAAAAGGCACTTAGTTCAACTAAATGCCTTTTTTATCATATTCCATTACTGGAATGGTAGATGCTGGAGTTCATTTAACTCTTTGCGGCTATAACCTCGCGAAGCGAGAACCTTCTTAATCCCGATAATGACATCTTCATCTGTGGCTTTGGTTAAAGCTTCGAGAAGTTGTTCATTTGTCTTGCAAGAGCAATCATTTTCAACACAAGCAATTTGATTTTTATGCTCGTTTTGCTGTTCTGTAGAGAACAACTTTTGCCAAAAACTCATAGAGCCTTCATTCACAACCTAACATAGATCGAAATATAGCCAATATAAAAAATAAATCAAGTCGACCTAAGTGATAAAAGCAGCAATCGAGTTGCAGAATTTTCGATGATATTGCATTTTTTTAACGAAATTATGACAGCTAAAGGGCTTGTAATGCTTTAACTGATTCATTTACATCATAATATTTACAAGTGCTAAAAAGTAGAACTTGTAAATATTGAAGAATAATGCAACAAATTGTTTAAATCTTTTCCAGTAAAACACCCGACTCAACATGATGGGTGTATGGGAATTGATCAAACAGTGCAAATTGCGTCACTTTATGGCTTTGACACAAGGTTTTTAAATTGTCATGCAATGTGTCTGGGTTGCACGAAATATAAATAATACGCTTAAAACGCTGTAGGAGTTTTAAGGTGTCATCGTCAATTCCTGCGCGTGGCGGATCGACAAAGACCGTATCAAAATCATAACTTGCAAGATCAATGTTCGCTTCTTGCAAGCGGCGGAATTCACGCTCACCGTTATAGGCTTGAGTAAACTCTTCAGCCGATAAGCGTGCCACTTGAATATTCTCAATCTGGTTTTGTTCAATATTCCACTGCGCTGCATATACCGAAGATTTAGCCAGTTCTGTGGCAAGTACACGACGGAAACGAGTCGATAGCGGCAGGGTAAAGTTACCATTACCACAATAAAGTTCTAATAAATCTTGCTCAGAATATTCGGCAACCGTACATGCCCATTCCAGCATTTTTTGGCAAACTTGCGCGTTTGGCTGGGTAAAGCTGCTTTCAATTTGCTTATAGGTATAAGTGCGCTCAAAAACCTGTAATTGTTCAACTACATACTCATCGGATAGCACGAATTTTTGCCCACGGCTGCGTCCAATCAGTTTAATGTTTAATGCTTTGCTCAAAGCTTGGGCTGCAGGCTCCCAATCAGATTCAAGTTTGCGGTGATAAAGCAGTGAAACCAACATTTCGCCACTTAAAGTCGCTAAAAAATGCACTTCAAATAAACGAGCCGATAATACGGGATCGGCTTTCAGGGCGGTTAACAGCTTTGGCATTAATAAGTTAATGCTGCGGTCTGCAATCGGAAACTCATCTACACGAATAACTTTTTTCTGCTTATCTTCACTGCGTTCAAACATGGCATAAAACAGATCATCTTCAATATGCCAAATTCGGAACTCTGCCCGCATACGGTAGTTGTGTTCTGGTGAGGCAAATACTTGCAAGGCAGGCGGGTTATATTCGGCAAATTGGGCAGAAATACGGGCAACTTTTGCATCAAGTTGTTGCTGATAAGATGAGGTCATATGCAGTAAACATCACAAACACAGAGAAAGAGCGATGGTAACAAAGTTTTAAAGAGATACCTAAAACTATTATGAAAATGATGCAATGCTGCAAGATGTCAAAATAGCCTAAGCATGTTGATGACATCTTACAAGTGGAAAAATTTAGATACTGTAATTACTTTAAACTTGATGTAATTGATCGAACAATTGCTGCATGCCCTCAGTGGCAGTTTTGGAAATCCGTTGAAATTGAGCAGGAAGTTGGGCTTGCATGGCTTTTGGGTCAATATAATAAGCCTGACAATTTGCAGGAATTTCGTGTACTAATCCAGCAACAGGGTACACCACCAAACTTGTACCAATCACAATAAAAATATCGGCATCTTGAATCAAATCCAGTGCTTCTTCATAGGCAGGAACTGCTTCGCCAAACCAGACCACATGCGGACGTAAAGGATAGCCTTGTGGGCAAAGATCCTGTTGCAAGTTCAGCGAGTCACCTTCAATTGGAAAAAATTCTGTCGTGTATTGTGCATGAGGCCCTGAGCTTTTGGCTAAACGAATATTGCCGTGTAAATGCAAAACTTCTGAACTGCCTGCACGTTCATGCAAATCATCAATATTTTGGGTGATCACTTGTACATCAAAATCATCTTCAAGTTCAGCAATTAAGCGATGCGCCAAGTTAGGCTGCGCATTAAGAATGTTTTTACGACGTTCATTATAAAAGCGTTGGACTAATTCAGGATTCCTTGCCCATGCTTCAGGACTTGCGACATCCTCCACGCGATGTTTTTCCCATAAGCCATCACCATCTCTAAAGGTGTTGATTCCACTTTCTGCGCTCATGCCTGCACCCGAAAAAACCACTAATTTACGCATGTTTTATTCTCTTGATGGATGGTTAGATTTGAGTATAAGTGCCGAAAATAGAAACACAAATCTACAGCTCATTTTTTCAGAATTTTAAGTATCTAAATATGTGAAAGTTTAGTGCTGTCTATAACTTTGCTGAATAATTGAATCAAAGTTCACTTTTTATTGCTTGTTATTTCATTTTAATGATAGAACATAAAGTAAAGTAGTATGACGCTACAAAATCAAATATTGATGAACCAGAACCTATAATAATGTGCAGAGGATGCCATGTCACAACACAATCCATCGCCAAATCACACGCCTGCAACTCACAGTGAAAAAGTGAAATTTGATTGGAAAGACCCTTTTTTGCTTGAACAGCAATTGACTGAAACCGAACGTATGATTCGTGATAGTGCCTATGCTTATTGTCAGGAAAAATTACTGCCGCGGGTACGTGATCAGTTTAGACATGAAACGGTAGATCGCAGCATCTTCCGTGAAATGGGTGAGCTTGGTTTGTTAGGCCCAACCATACCTGAACAATATGGCGGTGCAGGTTTAAATTATGTGAGTTATGGATTAATTTCACGTGAAATTGAACGGGTCGATTCAGGCTATCGTTCTATGGCAAGTGTACAAAGCTCATTGGTGATGGTGCCAATTTATGAGTTTGGCAGTGAAGCACAAAAACAGAAATATTTACCCAAACTCGCTTCGGGTGAATGGGTGGGATGTTTCGGTCTGACTGAACCTGATTTTGGCTCCGACCCTGGCAGTATGAACAGCAGAGCACATAAAGTTGCAGGCGGTTATCGTTTACACGGTGCGAAAATGTGGATTACCAATAGTCCAATTGCCGATGTATTTGTGGTGTGGGCAAAAGAAGTTTCGGCAGATGGGCAGGTGGGTGATATTCGCGGTTTTATTTTAGAAAAAGGTTGGGATGGACTTTCTGCGCCAATCATTCAGGGCAAGGTTGGTCTACGCGCATCAATCACAGGTGAAATTGTCATGGACAATGTTTTTGTGCCTGAAGAAAATATGTTACCTGAAGTGCGTGGTTTAAAAGGGCCGTTCACTTGTTTAAATAGTGCACGTTATGGCATTGCTTGGGGTGCTATGGGTGCGGCTGAGTTTTGTTGGCATACTGCGCATCAATATACGATGGATCGGATTCAGTTCGGACGTCCTTTGGCGGCCAATCAGCTCATTCAAAAGAAACTTGCCGATATGCAAACCGAAATCGCGCTGGGTTTACAAATTGCTTTACGTTTTGGTCGTATGAAAGATGAGGGTATTGCTTCACTCGAAGGTACTTCGCTGATTAAACGCAACAACTGTGGCAAGTCCTTAGAGATTGCTCGTATGGCGCGCGATATGCTTGGTGGGAATGGTATCAGTGATGAATATGGCGTGGCGCGGCATTTGGTCAATTTGGAAGTCGTGAATACCTATGAAGGGACGCACGATGTGCATGCGCTAATTTTAGGTCGTGCGCAAACGGGTATCGCGGCTTTTGCCAATTAAATCTAGATCTAAACTAAATCTAGGTCTAATGATGCTACGGTGGAAAATATTGCAAACCACATTTTCCACCGTTTTACTTTAGCTGTTTAGTTTTAAAAATTGGCTAATTTCCTGATTAAATTTCAACGGTTCGGTCAGTAAAGGGGTATGCCCAGATTGGTGAAATATGACTTGTTTCGCATTCGGCATAGCTTCTACCACTTGACGTTGTCCTTCTGCCGCATACAAGGTCGATTGTGCGCCTGTAAAAAAGACTGTTGGACAACCCAGTTGAGTTAAAGCCTCACGATAATCTTCCTGATGGTGTAAATAATTGTCGATATACCAGCGTAAATAATCTAAACGCTGTGTAGGTAAAATATAGCGTTGTAAAACAGGACGTTTGACGGCCAGTTTAAATAAAAACGGACTGATTTTATTGCTGGCTTGTAATTCTATAAATTCTAGCCAAAGTTCGACTAAGTTTTTACGCTGCAACACATCCATTTGTTGAATATCAGTATATTGCGCGTGATCATGTAAAAACTCGGACAGATGAATCAATAACTGTTTAAATTGTTGATGTTGATTGCCAAATAAGCCATAAGGCCAGTTTTCATCTACCCCAATTTTTGGTGCTTGGTCAATTTGTAAATAACTGCTTAAATGCGCAGCCAATTGTCCATATTGCATGCCATGCATGGCAGTGGTTGCCCCCATGGAATAGCCAATCAGTTTAAATTGTTGCAGGTTCTGTTGTTGAAGCAGACTGTTTAAATCTTGCCAATGGCTCGAAATAGCATCCAGTTCTGGAACGGCACACAGGTTTGAACCCCCAAAACCACGCCAGTCTGGAATAATAAAACGATACTGCTTTTTATGTTGATACAGAAATGGCAACCATTGCCAACTGTGCATGCCTAAACCTGAAAGCACAACCACAGGCTCACCTTGACCAAATTCACGTACAAATAGAGCTTCGCCATCGGGCATGCGGTAAAAAGGCATCAGCATTTCCTTGCATGGTTGTAATTAAAGATGCGTTATTCTTTATAGCATAGCCTGATCATTTCTGTATGGTGAGCAACCCTGATTTCACATTGATGTGGTTGCTATTACTTAAAAATATACTTTTAAGATGAGGCTTCGGCATCAAACTTTTTCAGTTCAGGAATCACATTTTCTAGCCATTCAATCCAGCCAATTTCCTGATCTATCCCTAGCTGCAAAATCATTTTATGAATATACAGGGTACGGTTGTTCGCAGGTGCTTGGCTAAAGTCTTTGGCAAAAATCTGTTGATAGGTGTGCAACTTGGCTTTGTGAAGCAGCAAATGTCGTTCTAGTTCGGGTAAGACGCTGTTGCCGCCAAGTTGGGCTTCGGCACGTAAACGTACCATAAGTTCTTCGCGTAATTGTGCAGGCGGGCTTTGCTCGACCATCCAGTTTGCCAGTTCATGCCGCCCCAAAGCTTCTACCTGATAGGTTTTGCTACGACTGCTAGAATCTTCATCTTCTAAGGTTGAAATCCAACCTTTTTTCAGCATGGTATTTAGTTCGCGATAAATTTGTTGATGGGTCGCATTCCAGAAAAACCCCATAGAGCGGTCAAAACGGCGTGCCAATTCAATACCGTTACTGGGTTTTTCAATTAAACTGGTCAATAAAACGTGAGCGAGCGACATAAACAGAGCAACTTTATTTTTTTCAGCTTTAATTATGCAACATGTTGCATAAAAATTAAATCTAGAATATAAAAGTATGCAACAAGTTGCATTAAGCATAAAACAGCCAGCATTTTTGCCAGCAGGGAGATTCTATGTCTGACTATCCACATTTACTTGCGCCTTTAGATTTAGGCTTTACCACTTTAAAAAATCGGGTCTTAATGGGTTCAATGCACGTTGGACTAGAAGAAGCACCGGGTGGATACGAACGTATGGCGGCTTTTTATGCAGAGCGTGCCAAAGGTGGCGTTGGGCTGATTGTAACAGGTGGTATTTCACCGAATGATGCAGGCTTAACCTTTGCGGGCGGCAATAAACTTGATACTCGTCAAGAAGCAGAAAAACATAAAGTGGTGACTCAGGCTGTGCATGATGCAGGCGGCAGAATTGCTTTACAGATTTTACATACGGGACGTTATTCCTATCAGCCCGATATTGTCGCACCGTCAGCAATTCAGGCACCGATTAACCCAAGTAAACCACATGCACTAACATCGGCAGAAGTACAGCAAACCATTGCCGACTTTGTGAATTGTGCCAAATTGGCACAATACGCAGGCTATGATGGTGTCGAAATCATGGGTTCGGAAGGCTATTTAATTAATGAGTTTATTGTTGCGCGTACCAACCATCGTGATGATGAATGGGGCGGCAGTTATGAAAACCGTATTCGTTTCCCAATTGAAATTGTTAAACGTACCCGTGCAGAAGTGGGTGAAAACTTTATTATTATTTACCGCTTGTCGATGTTGGATTTAGTCGAAGGCGGTTCGAGTTTTGAAGAAGTGGTGCAATTGGCACAAGCGATTGAAAAAGCAGGTGCAACCATTATCAATACAGGGATTGGCTGGCATGAAGCACGTATCCCAACCATTGCTACCAAAGTCCCTCGCGCAGCTTTTACATGGGTGACAGAGAAATTAAAAGGTTTGGTTAAAGTGCCACTGATCACTTCAAACCGTATTAACACCCCTGAAATGGCTGAGCATGTTTTGGCTGCAGGACATGCCGATATGGTATCGATGGCACGTCCAATGTTGGCAGATGCTTTCTTTGTGCAAAAAGCAGAGCAAGGTCGCAGTGATGAAATCAACACATGTATTGGTTGTAACCAAGCTTGTTTAGACCATATTTTCTCAATGAAGATTGCTTCATGTTTGGTCAATCCACGTGCTTGCCATGAAACAGAACTCATTTTTAAAGAAGCAACACAGACTAAAAAAATTGCGGTGATTGGTGCAGGGCCTGCAGGTTTGAGCTTTGCAACCTATGCTGCAGAACGTGGGCATCAGGTGACGATTTTTGAAGCATCGAATCAAATTGGTGGGCAGTTTAATATTGCTAAAACCATTCCTGGTAAAGAAGAGTTTTACGAAACTTTGCGCTATTTCAAACGCCAAATTGAGCTGCAACCGAATATTAAATTGGTATTGAATCATACGGCTAGTTTTGAACAATTGCTCAATGCTGACTTCGATGATGTGGTTGTGGCAACAGGTGTAACCCCGCGTCAATTGGATATCGCAGGTATTAATCACCCTAAAGTGCTGAGCTATATTGAGGTATTAAAAGAGCGTAAGCCTGTAGGTCAACGTGTTGCGATTATTGGCGCTGGTGGTATTGGTTTTGATACTGCAGAATATTTAAGCCATGAAGGTGAAAGTGGTAGTCTAAATCCTGAAAAATTCTACGATGAATGGGGAATTGATACCAATTATGCGCATGTCGGTGGTTTAAAAGCAGCAAAAGTTGAAGAATCGCCACGTGAAATTTATTTATTGCAACGTAAAGCATCATCCGTGGGTGCTGGCTTGGGTAAAACAACAGGCTGGATTCATCGTACAGGTTTAAAAAACCGTGACGTTAAAATGATTGCAGGGGCAAGTTATGACCTGATTGATGATCAAGGCTTGCACATCACCGTCAATGGTCAAAGTACAGTGCTCGAAGTTGATCATGTGGTGATTTGTGCAGGGCAAGAGTCTTACACCGCCATGTATGAGCAATTACAGGCAGCAGGCAAAAATGTGCATTTAATTGGTGGGGCGAAAGAAGCAGGCGAGTTAGATGCCAAACGTGCAATTCGTCAGGGTGCTGAATTGGCAGCGAAAATTTAATGTAATTCCTTCTCCCTCTCCTTTGGGAGGGGGCTGGGGAGAGAGTTAATAATCGCTTCTGCCCAGTGCAGCAGTGCTTCAGTCTCACTCAGGGACTCTGCATAGAAATGAAATATCAAAACAAAAAAAAGGAACTTAACATGACTTTGGAAACAACAAAATTAGCGGTACAGCGTTGGCATACAATGCTGCAAAACCATGATATGTCTATTTTGAGTGAATTGCTGGCAGATGATGTGGTGTTTCGTTCACCTGTAGCGTACCAACCTTATGCGGGTAAACAAGTGGTATTTTTTATTTTGACCAATGTAATTCAGGTCTTTGAAAACTTTACTTATCACCGTGAGTTTTATACTGAAGATGGTTGCAATGTTGTACTTGAATTTTCCGCCAATGTGGGAGATAAAAAACTTAAAGGAATTGATATGATTCAATTCAATACACAAGGACAAATTGTGGACTTTGAAGTGATGATTCGCCCGAAAAGTGGTTTAGAGGCATTGGCTGTGCAAATGGGACAACGTATGGTTGCCTTTATGCCAACCGAAAAATAAAATACCGCGTGTGTATGGCAATGAAGTTGTTTTATAGAAATCGGTTTCGGGTTGGCATGCTTGAAAGTGCATGTATTGCTTGGGAGTAAAATGATGTCTACATTACAAAAAATAGCGAAAATTACACAAGCGGTTTTAGATCAGGTCACAGGCGCAGATTTACCGACGTTGTATTATCATCCACATGGAGAAATCCGTCGGGTATTGGATTATTTACCACAGCTCAAAGAAAAATACCGTCCAACACCGTGGCTGTCCAATACACATGCGCATCTTTTATATTTTGATTTAATTAAAAAGAAAACCATTCGTCAGCAGTATGATCGGGTTGATCAACTCACTATGCAAGATGGCGGTATCACCGCAGTTGCTTGGGTGGGTTATGACTTACCTGCAGATACTCCCACAATTGTTTTAATGCATACCATTACAGGTTCTTTGGAAAGTATGCGTGAGTTGGTGCGCGATTTACATCAGCAGACACAGTGGCGTATTGCCTTATGTTTACGTCGTGGGCATGGCAATTTACCTATGCCTGTACCACAAATGAATCTGTTTGGTTCGACGCATGATTTGCGTGAACAAATAGTGTTTATTCAGCAACAATTTCCACAATCTGAATTATATGCTGTTGGTTCTTCCGCAGGGACAGGATTATTGGTGCGCTATTTGGGCGAAGAAGGCGAGCAAACCCCAATTAAAGCCGCGTTTGCACTGTGCCCAGGATATAACACTGAACTAGGCTTTCAGCATGTGCATCCTTTTTACAGTAAAGTGATGACCAAAAAATTATTCCAGTTTTTTATTCAGCCCCATCAGGACATTTGGCAAAACGTAAAATCTTTATCGCAAGTGTTAAGTGCGACTACATTGGCAGAGTTTGAAAAGGCGTATTTTGAATTGGCGGGTTTTGAAGATTATGACAGCTACACACAAGCCATTAACCCAATTTATGTGTTTGAGAATGTCAAAATTCCGCTTATGGTTTTAAATGCAGAAGATGACCCAGTGTGCCACATCAAAAACTTTGATCCTTATAAAGAAACCATACGGAAAATGCCAAATATTATGGTAGTGACGACCCGTAAAGGCAGTCATTGTGGTTTTTATGAAGGTGTCGGTTTTACTAAATCTTGGGCATCGCGTTTAATTTCTAATTATTTTAAAGTGCAATCGCAGTTGCTGCAGGCAAGTTAAAGTGAAGCGCACAAACCTATATAGAAATAGGTAGCTGTATTGCAAATGTATTCACGAGTTATCTCAGCGAAGACTCATCCAAATGAATAAAAAACCCAGTACACAATGACTGGGTTTTTTAACGTCAATTCAAATCTAAGATAAGAACTTACACCTTAAAACTGACTTTAACTTAAAGCTTAGTTTTAAGTGAGCACTTAGTTCTCAAGTGCTGGGGTTGCAGCAGCAATCGCAGCGGCAACAGCATCATCTTCAGATTGAGCACCTGTGTTATTGCTTGGACGTGCTTGAGTTGGTTTATCTTCTGCTACAGGAGCTGCCGCTTTCGGCGCAGGCGCAGGTGCAGCAGCAGGTTGTGCAGGTGTTTCACGACGGATTTCAGTTGTGGTGTTCGCTGTTTCAGTGCGCTCCACTTCTACCTGTGCAGGCGCTTCTGGTTCAGCATCTTGAATGTTTTCAACAGGTTCTAGTGGTTCAAATTGAGCAGTTTCAGTAGTTTGTTCAGTTTGAACCTCTACTTGTTCTTGCTCATCTTGCTTTGGCTGTTCTTTTTTTACACATGCAGTTAATAACAACGCCGTTGCAATTGCACCACAAATTAAAAGTTTCTTATTCATAATTGCACAAAATAAAAGATCGGATAGACGGACGTATTATAGCAATAAAATGACAGATGAAAATCCTCTCAAGAAGTTCTAATTTTTTATAGGAAATGCTGATAGAATAACCAATTGTTTATTGTTCTATGAATTGACGCGGAATGACTTTGCTTTATTGGTGCAGAGTAAAGTAAAATTGCGCAACATTGCAGGCCGATTTAGGCTCGATTGTACGAGAAACCCAATGACCCATTTTATTTTCGTGACTGGTGGTGTAGTTTCATCACTAGGTAAAGGTATTTCAGCTGCTTCAGTTGCTGCACTTTTAGAAGCCCGTGGTTTAAAAGTAACCATGGTCAAAATGGATCCATACATTAATGTCGATCCAGGGACAATGAGTCCTTTCCAACATGGTGAAGTTTTTGTCACAGAGGATGGTGCCGAAACTGACTTAGATTTGGGTTATTACGAACGTTTCTTGCGTCGTGCGAAAATGACCAAGTTAAATAACTTTACATCTGGTCGCGTGTATCAAGACGTTCTAAACAAAGAGCGCCGTGGTGATTACTTGGGCGGTACTGTTCAGGTGATTCCACACATTACCGATAATATTAAAGAACGTGTACTTCGCGCTGGCGAAGGCTACGATGTCGCAATCGTAGAAATTGGCGGTACAGTAGGCGACATTGAATCTCTCCCATTCATGGAATCTGTACGTCAATTGATGGTGGAATTAGGGCATAAGCGTACTATGCTCATGCACTTAACTTTATTGCCATATATCAAATCTGCGGCAGAGTTAAAAACCAAGCCAACTCAACACTCAGTTAAAGAATTGTTATCTATCGGTATTCAGCCAGATATTCTCATCTGCCGTACTGAACATGATGTTGATGCTGACACTACCCGTAAAATTGCGTTATTTACCAACGTAGAAGCACGTGCGGTTGTGGTATGTAAAGATGCCAAAACCATCTACCAAATTCCGCGTACATTCTATGAACAAGACGTTGATGATTTAATTTGTGAGCGTTTTGGCTTCAATGATCTTCCAGAAGCAGATTTATCTGATTGGGATAACGTAGTTGATGCATTATTGAACCCTGAATACAGCGTTCGTGTGGCGATGGTGGGTAAATATGTTGAACTGCCAGATGCCTATAAATCTGTAAACGAAGCATTATTGCATGCGGGTATTCAAAACCGCGTCAAAGTTGAAATTGACTATGTCAATGCAGAAGACCTTGAAAGCCAAGACGTTAATAGTGTGCTTAAAGATGCCGATGCAATTTTAGTTCCGGGCGGCTTTGGTGAGCGCGGTACCGAAGGTAAAATGCAAGCCATCAAATATGCACGTGAAAACGGTGTCCCATTCTTGGGAATCTGTTTGGGTATGCAATTGGCTGTGATTGAATATGCACGTAATGTGGCAGGTATTGCCGATGCAAGTTCAACAGAGTTTAACCGTTCGACTAAGTCGCCACTTATTGGTTTGATTACTGAATGGTTAGATGAGCGCGGCGAAGTTCAACAGCGTTCTGTCGATTCTGACTTGGGCGGCACTATGCGTTTAGGTGCACAAAAATCTGAATTGGTTGAAGGTACCAAAACTCGTGAAGTGTATGGTTCTGCAGAAATTGTAGAGCGCCATCGCCATCGCTATGAAATGAATAACCGTTATATTCCTGTGCTTGAAGAAGCAGGTCTTAAAATTTCGGGTTATTCACCAATTCAGCACTTGGTTGAAACTGTTGAAATTCCGCAACATCCTTGGTTTATTGCGGTACAATTCCACCCAGAATTTACTAGCTCGCCACGTGATGGACATCCATTGTTTGCTGGCTTTATCGGTGCGGCAAAACAACAGCATCAAAAAACCAAATAAGATGGCTTTAGGGATAAACTAGGAAGTTGAAATGTCACAATTAAAACCACAAGAAATTGTACGTTTGGGTGATATACAAATGGCGAATCATTTGCCATTTGTATTGTTTGGCGGCATGAATGTACTTGAGTCTAAAGACCTTGCATTTGAAATTGCTGAAACTTATGTGGATATTTGCACACGCTTAAATATCCCGTATGTATTCAAAGCCAGTTTTGACAAAGCCAACCGTTCTAGCCTGAACTCATTTCGTGGTCCCGGTTTAGAAAAAGGCATTGAATGGCTGGCTGACATTAAAAAGCATTTTAATGTGCCAATTATTACCGATGTGCATGAGCCGTATCAGGCTGCGCCTGTGGCAGAAGTGGCAGATATTATTCAGCTTCCTGCGTTTTTAAGTCGCCAAACCGATTTGGTTGAAGCGATGGCAAAAACTCAAGCCATTATCAACATCAAAAAAGCACAATTCCTTGCGCCGCACGAAATGCGTCATATTTTGCATAAGTGTTTAGAAGCAGGGAATGACAAATTGATTCTTTGTGAGCGTGGTTCAGCATTTGGTTACAACAACTTGGTTGTCGATATGCTGGGCTTTGACATCATGAAAGAAATGAATGTACCTGTGTTCTTTGATGTAACCCATGCTTTGCAAACTCCGGGTGGTCGTGCAGATTCGGCAGGTGGTCGTCGTGCACAAATTACCACCTTGGCACGTGCAGGTATGGCAACTAGCTTGGCAGGTTTATTCCTAGAAGCACATCCTGAACCAGAGCAGGCAAAGTGTGATGGCCCATGTGCATTGCGTCTATCACAACTTGAGCCGTTCTTGGCACAGCTTAAAGAATTGGATACCTTGGTAAAAGGTTTCCAAAAGCTAGATACACACTAAATTAGATCCATATTAAATTATAGACTCATTGATGCCTAAAGCATCACGTTATTAATCAACTGAGGAATTGTTCATGAGCCAAATCGTTGACATTCGTGCACGTGAAATTTTGGACTCTCGTGGTAACCCAACCATCGAAGCAGACGTAATCTTAGCATCTGGCGTAGTTGGCCGTGCATGTGCACCATCAGGTGCTTCAACTGGTTCTCGTGAAGCTCTAGAACTTCGTGATGGCGATAAAGCACGTTACTTGGGTAAAGGCGTTAAAACTGCGGTAAATAACGTCAATACTTTAATTCGTGATGCTTTACTTGGTAAGTCTGTGTTTGAACAAAAAGACATCGACAACACCATGATTGCGCTTGATGGTACTGAAAACAAAGAAAAATTAGGTGCTAACGCAACTTTAGCCGTGTCTTTGGCTGCTGCGCGCGCTGCTGCTGATGAAAAGAAAATTCCTCTTTTCCAATACATCGCAGACCTTCGTAACAACAGCATTTTAACCATGCCTGTACCAATGATGAACATCTTAAATGGTGGTTCACACGCAGACAACAACGTTGATATTCAAGAGTTCATGATTGAGCCAGTGGGCTTTACTTCATTCTCTGAAGCATTACGTGCTGGTGCAGAAATTTTCCACTCATTAAAATCTGTATTGAATCAAAAAGGTTTAAACACAGCAGTGGGTGATGAAGGTGGTTTTGCGCCAAACTTACGTTCTAACGAAGAAGCAATCACAGTTATTCTTGAAGCTATTGAGAAGACTGGCTACAAAGCGGGTTCTGACATCATGTTGGCGCTTGACTGTGCATCTTCAGAATTCTACAAAAATGGTCAGTACATTCTTGCAGGTGAAGGCAACAAAGCATTCACAAGCAACCAATTCTCTGACTATTTAGCTGGTCTTGTAAATCAATATCCAATTATCTCAATTGAAGATGGTTTAGATGAGTCTGATTGGGAAGGTTGGTCTTACCTCACTTCGATCTTAGGTGACAAGATTCAATTGGTCGGTGATGACTTGTTCGTTACTAACCCGAAAATCTTACAACGCGGTATCGATGAAAAAGTAGGTAACTCAATCCTGATCAAGTACAACCAAATTGGTACTTTGACTGAAACGCTTGATGCAATTTACCTTGCGAAAGCCAATGGTTACACAACTGTTATTTCACACCGTTCAGGTGAAACTGAAGATTCTACAATTGCGGATCTTGCAGTAGGTACAGCAGCAGGTCAAATCAAGACTGGTTCACTGTGCCGTTCTGACCGTGTAGCAAAATATAACCAATTACTTCGTATTGAAGAATTGACGAATGCTGCATATCGCGGTAAAGCTGAGTTCAAAGGTTTGAACTAAGCGAAATCAGTAGATGTCATTATTAAATGTATTTGACTCCAAAGCGAGTAAAGCATTGTTGGGCCTTGCGATCTTTTTGATCGCAGGGTTTCAATATTTACACTGGTTTGGTGAAGGTGGTTATCGTGACCATGCTGCACTGACAGAAAAAATCCAACAACAAATAGAATTAAATACAGAGCTGAAGGAGCGCAATCGTGTACTTGCAGCAGAAGTTTATGATTTAAAAAATGGGGTAGAAGCCATTGAAGAGCATGCCCGTTTAGATTTAGGCTTAATTAAGCCACATGAAACCTTTGTGCAAATGAGCACCATCAGCACACAATATAAACCAATTTATATTCAACCGAATTCCACAGTAGATTTACGCACCAATGAATCACAACAACTTGCAGCAGCAACCGCCCCGACACCGTAAACTTTGGGCGGTTATTCCCGCAGCGGGTTCTGGTAGTCGTTTTTCTAGAACTGAACTTAAACAATATCAGTATATTCAAGATCAAACAGTCTTAGCGCACAGCATCGCACGTTTAAATCACTTGCCTTTAGCGGGTTATGTTTTGGCGATTGGTCAAGCAGATGATGTAGCGCAAAACCTAAACTTGGCACAAAAAGAAAAAGCACATTTTTGCGTAGGTGGTGCAGAGCGAGTGGATTCAGTCTTAAATGCACTGCATTATTTATCTGAAATCGCCCATGCAGATGACTGGGTTTTGGTGCATGATGCAGCGCGTCCTTGTGTGACAGCTGCTTGCCTTGAACAGTTGTATCAGACTGCACTGGCAACAGATCAAAGTGCAATTTTGGCTATTCCAGTGCGTGATACTTTAAAAAAGGTAAGCCAAGGCACAAAAATTGAAACCACGGTAAGCCGTGACCAACTTTGGCAAGCGCAAACTCCGCAAATTGCTAAACTTGATGTGCTTAAAACAGCCATTGAATCTGCATTAAAACAGCAATTGACGATTACCGATGAGGCCAGTGCTTTAGAAGCAGCAGGGCAAATTGTAAATGTTGTGCACGGTCGTTCGGATAATATTAAAATCACCTATCCCGATGATTTAGAGCTGGCACGTTTAATTTTAGCCTCACAACAACATGGATGATAAAAATCTAGTGTAATTAACACCGCGTTAAACTTGAATCTTCAACGATTAAGCTTTAATGATTCACTCTGTGCCGCTTTGCTTCTATAATTGTCCATCCTGTCTATTTTAAATACCTTTGAGTCGCATGAATCCATCGCAGCAGTATCGTTTTTTACGTCACTCATTACGTGATGGTAGAAGCATTAAAAATGATTCCTCACGCTGGACTAAATTACATTTAGATCCATGGTTGCTGTGTTTTCTGATTTTAAATGCGATTCTGGGTTTAATGGTGGTATATAGTGCCACCGCGCAAGATATGGGGATGGTGCTGCGTCAAGCAACCAGTTTTGGCATTGGTTTTATCGCCATGATTATTTTGGCGCAAATTCCGCCTAAGGTATATCAAGCTGCCAGTCCATATTTTTATATCTTTGCAGTCATCATGCTGGCTTTGGTTTTGGTCATTGGTGAAACCCGTATGGGGGCAAAACGCTGGATCAGCTTGCCGGGTATTGGCAGTATGCAACCCAGTGAATTTATGAAATTTGCCATGCCATTGATGATGGCGTGGTATTTTTCGCGTCGTGCTTTCCCGCCTAAATTGATTCATATCATTGTCGCTTTAGTGATTATGATGATTCCTTTTGTCTTGGTGGCATTGCAACCCGATTTAAACATTGGTTTGATTATTCCCGGTGTCTTTGCGCTATTTTTAAGTGGCATGTCATGGCGATTAATCTTAGGAGCAATCACTGCATTGGCGCTCGCAGCACCATTGCTTTGGATGTTCTTTTTGCAGGAGTACCAAAAGAAAAGGGTACTCACCTTATTTGACCCAGAGTCGGATGCCTTGGGGGCAGGCTGGAATATTATTCAATCTAAAATTGCCATTGGTTCAGGCGGCTTTACAGGTAAAGGTTATTTAGAAGGAACGCAATCACATTTGGGTTATCTGCCTGAACATCATACTGACTTTATTATGTCGACCTATGCCGAAGAATTTGGTTTTATTGGCGTATTTTTACTGTTCAGTTTGTTTGCTGCCATTATTTTACGTTGTTTGATGATTGGGATGAATTGTTTCCATAATTTTGGACGTTTGTATGCAGGCACGGTTGGTCTGACTTTCTTTTTCTTTGTATTTCTAAACTCAGGGATGGTGAGTGGTATTTTACCTGTAACGGGTGACCCATTGCCGCTGATGAGTTATGGTGGAACGGCTGTTATTTCCATGTTGGCGAGTATGGGGATTGTGATGTCTATCCATACTCATCGTTAATACAGAATCCATCTGAAAGATGATATAGGTGAGTTTTGCTATTATCATCTTTTTCTCTTTTTGTGGTTTTAAAAAGCCTAAGCAATTAGGATAAACACAAAA
Source organism: Acinetobacter sp. YH12211 (assembly GCF_013418015.1). NCBI lineage: Bacteria > Pseudomonadati > Pseudomonadota > Gammaproteobacteria > Moraxellales > Moraxellaceae > Acinetobacter > Acinetobacter sp. YH12211. Next base: position 1,239 of record NZ_VPCW01000030.1, on the reverse strand, counting down.
CAATCCTTATAATATCCAGTAAATTTACTTTATTTATTAAGCAATAATTTAAAAAGAACAGCATAACAGTAACACAGAGCACCCCATGACCCATTTAATTTTTATTGCACTTTTCCCTTTGATTGCCTTAATTGCAATGGGTTATCTGCTTAAGCAATCACGTATGTTGGATGAGCCATTTTGGAAGGGTGCAGAAAAGTTAAATTACTATATTTTGTTTCCTAGCATGTTGTTATTAAACCTCGCTACAGCAAACATTGAAGCGAAATCAATCGCACAGATTTTGTCGGTCGTAGGGATTATTGTGGCTTTAGTAAGTTGTCTGTTATATGCCTTGCGCGGCTATTTCAAAACACCCGCAGTCCGTTTTGGGGTGTATATGCAAAGCATGGTACGTTTCAATACGTATATCGGTTTGGCTTTGGTCGCAGCATTGTTTCAGGTGCAGGGCATGGCGCTGTTTGCGATTATTTTGGTGTTCTGCATTCCATTGGTGAATGTTTTATCTGTGCTGGCTTTAAGCGATACTAAGACTTTACAGGCAAAGCAAATCCTATGGTCATTAATGAAAAATCCATTAATTTTAGGGTGTATTGTTGGCGGTCTATTTAATTTATCAGGTTTGAGCTTGTGGGAAGGTGCAGCGCATTTTATTCGTCAAATAGCGTTATGCAGTTTGCCTTTGGGATTAATGTGTGTGGGCGCAGCATTACAATTTAATGGCTTGCAACGAGATGTATTCGCATTGGCATTGAATGTGTTCGGGCGTTTGTTATTTATGCCTGCTTTGGCTTGGCTAATTTGTCAGAGCTTAAATGTTCCAGTGTTGGAGTCGCAAATTTTAGTCTTGTTTTTTGCTTTACCTACTGCATCGGCAGCTTATGTACTTACACAAGTTTTAGGGGGAGATAGTCGTTTAATGGCTTCAATTATTAGCTTGCAAACCGTATTCGCCGCATTAACTTTGCCAATTGTGTTGTGGTTGCTCATTTAATCTGTCTAATACAATCTATCTCCAAGTGAAAGAGGACTCCACCCGTCAGTCAGGGTGGAGGTGAATTTCACAAATTTCAACCTTGTTGATTCTGAATATATTGTTTGATTATTTCCAGAGGCGCACCACCACAAGACCCTGCAAAATATGATCTTGACCATAAAACAGGTTTTGTATAATTCCCTCTCAAGTCTAAAAACTCATTTCGCATTCTTCTACTTGTTACAGACTTTAAATTATTAACC